>JAYSVZ010000520.1:0-4347 GCA_043718305.1 Planctomycetota bacterium
CGCAGCTGGCACGCTGCATTCACCAGAGCATGACGGCGAGAACGAGGTACGCCCATTTCTGTCGGTGATTGCGCCTTGTTACAACGAATCGGAAGGACTCATCGAATTCCATCGGCGAGTCCACGCGGTCTGCGAATCGATCGGCAAGACCTTCGAGATTGTTTTGGTCAACGATGGATCAAAGGATCCCACATGGGCTGTGATGTCCCAGCTTGCAGAGGGACACCCCGAGGTGGTGGCTGTGAACTTGTCCAGAAATTTCGGGCAGGAAAAAGCTCTCGCAGCGGGACTGGCGGTGTGCCAAGGGGACATGGTGTTGGTGCTTGATGCGGACCTTCAAGACCCGCCGGAACTACTCTCCAAGATGTTGGAGCTCATGGAAGACGGAGCCGATGTGGTCTACGGGCAACGTCGCTCGCGCGCCGGGGATTCCTGGTTTAAGAAGGTCACAGCCGCGCTGTTTTACCGATTCATGGATCGAATCAGTGACATTCCGATTCCGCGAGACACGGGCTTTTTCCGCCTGCTACGTCGCCGGGTGGTCCAGGTTTTGTTGCAGATGCCCGAGCAAAGTCGGTATCACCGGGGGCTTGTCAGTTGGGCCGGATATCGACAAGTTCCACTTCTGTTTGACCGCGAGGCAAGGCACGTCGGCGAATCGCACTGGCCGCTACGGAGAATGGTCTCGCTGGCACTCGACGCGATGACGGGCTTCTCCACGCGACCACTGCGGTGGGCCGGATGGTTGGCGCTGGGGGCGCTGTTGCTCACCCTGACAACCTTTGCGTGGTGGTTAGAAGCGTGGTTAATTCAGGGGCAAGCGATGCCCCTCTTGGCGTTGATTTGGATCGTCAGCGGATTGTCAGCCGGTCAATTGGGTGTACTGTTCATTTTGGGAGAGTACATCGGTCGAATCGGAGAGCAAGTCCGGAATCGTCCGCTTTATGTGATTGAGAGCGTGGTCTCATCGGGCAACTTCGCTCTGCGAGGAAATCGGGAGTTGCCATGAAAGTTCGCCTCCGAACAGGCTTCACGCTCGTTGAACTGCTGGTCGCTATGGCCATCATCTCGGTGCTGATCGCTTTGCTATTGCCAGCTGTGCAATCGGCTCGCGAGGCTGCCCGCCGCACTCAGTGCCGAAATCATCTCAAGCAGCTATCGCTGGCCATTCACAACTACTTGGATAGCCACAACACCTTCCCGATCAACACCTCGTTTAACAGTTCGATGAGTGCCGATACACCGAGCCGGAGTTGGCTGCAAGGAATCTTGCCATTCATCGAGCGAAGCGACCTTGGGAATCGGATTATTCCGGGTGGGACACTTCAACAGAACAAAGCGGTAGCGGAACAGATTGTCGCAGCCTTTATTTGTCCGACCGATACTGGTTTGGGACGGGCCGCTATCCGAGCCGACGTTCCCTCGGATTGGGAGCTGGGCCTCACGAACTACAAGAGCTGTGCTGGCGACAACTGGGGTTGGGGGATCTATCCTCGCCCCTCCAGCGGCGGGCGTTTTCGAGGCAGCCTCGACGGGCAACGAGAGGGAAATGGAGCCATCTGTGCAGGGAGAAGCTGGCCAGTAGTGACCCGCCTGAGAGACTTTTTGGATGGAACCTCGTCGACATTTGTCATTGGCGAATCGATTGTCGAGTCCACTCGTTGGAGCGCATGGTTTCACTCCAACCATGCGTCTGCGACCTGCGCGATCCCATTCAACTTCGGGCGAATTCACAACAACCAAGACGATTGGGAAAACAACAACGGCTTCATGAGCCGCCACATCGGAGGCGGACACTTCGCCATGGCCGATGGCAGCGTTCGATTCGTCTCAGAAAATATCGATGTCTTTACATACTGGTCTCTGGCGACCGTTCAAGGTAACGAGATCGTCGGAGAGTTCTGACCGTTATACCCCTCTCGGGTGGAAGTGAGGCATTCTTTGTAACCACATCGCCAACGGCTACTCACCCGTCACGGTATGCCGGGCCCAAGCCGCAGCCCCGGTGGCTCCAGCATCGTCTTGGAGCTGCGCTGCGACCACGGAGAACGACCGGCGGTAGGAGGACATCACGCGCTTTCGAGCGACCTTTTGCAGGTAGTCGACGAAGATGCCGGGCATCGCTTCGACGAGTCCACCGCCCATGACAACGATGTCGGGGCAGAGCAGATTGACGATCGCGGCGACACCGGCTCCCAGTGAACGAGCGGCGTCGTAAACGATTTCTTCGACGACATGATCACCCGCCAGGATCGCCGCGGCGAGGTCGCCGCTGCGGATCTTCTCGACATCGGACCCGACGCTCTTTGCCAACGAGGGAGCATCACCCCGCAGCACAGCCCGGGCCACTTGGGCCGCGATGGCTGTTCGACTGGCGATCGCCTCTAAGCATCCCCGCTGGCCACATCCGCAGAGCGGGCCATTCGGGACCATCGGGATGTGCCCCAGTTCCAGGCACGAACTCCCCCGCCCTCGAAGGATCTCACCCTGGTAAACACAGCCGCCCCCGATCCCGGTCCCGGGGAACACGCCGACCACGCAGCGGGCTCCCTGGGCGGCCCCTCTTCGGTACTCGCCATAGACTCCCGCATCGACATCATTAATGACGGCGATGGGGCACTTGAACTCTGACTCCAGCCGCTTACGGACGTTGACATCGTCCCACCCCAGATTCGGCGGATTGAGTACGATCCCCCGATCCATATCGACCGGTCCCGGACAGCCGATGCCGATCCCCGCGATCCGCGAGGCATCGACCTGCGCGGCTTCAAGAGCTGTGCGAATGGTCAGGGCGACCCGTTCGAGGCCCGACTCAGCCTTGTCCGACGACCGGGTCTTGCGGCGGTCCTTGCCCAGAATGTTGTACTGGGTGTCATAGACCTGCGCAAGCATCTTGGTGCCGCCCAAATCGAATCCGACCCACAAATCACGTCCGGCGTCCGCTGCCATGGTTGCTCCACTCGTTGCTGTTGAGGACAGCATAGCGGGAAGCAATGAAGAGCGGCAGAGACTCGGAGACGACTCTGTGATCCGCACAGCCATTCCCAATTAGAAACCATCGCCGCTGACCGCCTCGCCGCCATTCCGGGTTCCGAGTGCCCTCCAGACCTTCCGATCAATTCCATCCGCCACAAATCGCACTGCCCCGTCACCAAACGCCATGTTGACACCGCCGGAATGCAAGCTGGAGGCTGCGATGGCCATATGCAATGTCGCCAATGGAGAGTTTCGATCCCCGTTCGTGCAACTGTTTCGATTCGGTGTCTGAATGTGGTTGTAACTCGCCTCGCTGATCTGCGCGACCGTGGCGGGCAACGACCGATCTTCACACTCATCCGCGAAGGAGTCATAGTCCGCAATAAAAGACGCCGTCTTCCGAACCACGCGATGATGCCAATACGAGTCATCCGTGAACGGGACCGAGTAAGACTCTGCCTGGCTGGGAGCGGCCAATTTCTCGGAGAGGGCCGCCGTATTCGAAAGTCCATCGGTCACGTCGCGGGGATAGATCGGCCCCGCTGTGTGGGTCATGTAAAACCCATCGCGGAGCCCCCAGCCATGACCGGCGTTAATGTAGTAGCTCAACTCGAACATCGCGATCCGACCCGTGGCCCAAAAGTCAGAGGGACAACGGTAGACCGGGACGGGCCCCGGTCCGCCTGTCTGCGCCCCATTGGCCGCGATAACGGGTTTCGGCTGTTCCAGGTACGGCAGGATGCGGACTTCCCAGTGTTCACGCTCGACGGTGGTCCCGGGAAACCACCCGTGCGTCTCTTGATGTTCATGAAATGCGGTGATGATTTGCTTAAGATTCGACCGACACGAGATTCGTCGCGAAGACTCGCGCGATTGTTGGACCGCTGGAATTAAGAGGGCCATCAAGAGACCGATGATCCCCATCACGACCATCAACTCGATGATCGTGGCCCCAGCGCGATGACGGGCCACTCTGAGTCGGTTTTGGTGCATGAAATCCTCATTCAGATTCGAGCATGGGGAGTAGATTCCTCTTGTCGGCCAGCGGAACCACGGCATCTTCTGGCGGCAGCGGACCAGGTATGATCTTCAGTTTCCCGATGGCGATTAGCTCTCGCTTCAACAAAACATCCTCATCAAAGCTTTTCAAACTCCGATAGTACCGGACAACATAGTCGCCCGGTCGAAGCTTGAATTTCTCACTAAATTCATATGTGATCATCCCGTCCTTCTCGTTCTTTCCATTAGACAAGCCCTCGATCAAATCACAACTAATGTCAAACGATTTGTAACCATCATGCTCCTGCTCCAGGAGCCGTGGCAGAATCTCGAAACCCTCGAAAGTCCGATCGATTGGCATGGTTGTGACTC
>JAYSVZ010000053.1:0-2771 GCA_043718305.1 Planctomycetota bacterium
AATGCTCGCAAGGCGCATGCGAGTTTGTAGGCGACGCTTTCGTGCTTTCCCTGAACGGAACTACAATGACCACGCAGCGCGGCGAAGCCGCAACCAAAGGGGGTTCTCAGTTCAGCAAGAGCCGCAAGCCACGAACGATGTCTTGGCCCTGTAGGGGCCGGACGAGATAGCCCAGGGTCGCGACCATTGGGAGCGCACCCTGGGTGGACCGTCCCGACGCGCGACGTACCCTGAAAGGGTTCCACTCGAATCGACGCTCGATGTGCAGCTCATGTGCAACCCTTTCAGGGTAGGTTCGGCCTCGCGATTAAAACCCAGGGTGCGCTCCCGCTGGTCGCGACCCTGGGCTATTCTCTGTAACCCCTTCGGGGTAAGAGGCTTTGCGACCACCATAAATTTGCGCAGCGTGGGCAAATTTCAGACGTGAGTCGTACAGAGGTCACCCGGGACCATTTTCCGTTCACTCAGGACTTGCTTCGCATGACATACACCTACTCCGACATCTCAAAGATGATCGACCATTCTCTCCTCAACCCCACGCTGACAGCCGCGGATCTGGAGGCGGGGGTGGAGTTGGCCCTGGCCTATGACGTGGCGAGCGTCTGTATCATGCCGTTTGCCCTGAAGCGGTGTGCGGAGATGTTGAAAGGGAGTACGGTTCAAGCCAGCACCACGATTGGCTTCCCGCACGGCGGTCACACCACCGCGATCAAGCGGGCCGAGGCCGAACGGGCGATCGCCGATGGCTGTGAAGAGCTCGACATGGTTGTGAACATCAGCCAAGTGCTGAGTGGGAGTTGGGATTACGTGCGAGCCGACATCGCCGCCGTCGTCGAGGTGGCCCACGCGGCTGGACAGAAGGTCAAAGTGATCTTCGAAAACTGCTATCTGAAGGATGAGCACAAGATCCGTTTGTGCCAGATTTGCTCGGAGTTGAACGCCGACTGGGTCAAGACCTCGACGGGCTACGGAACCGGCGGGGCCACCCACGAGGATCTGATCCTCATGCGGAAGCACGCTGCTCCGCATGTCCAGGTCAAAGCCGCTGGCGGCGTCCGCGATCTGGCGGGGCTGCTCGCCGTGCGGGCGCTGGGCGTGTCACGCTGCGGGGCCAGCCGCACGCGCGATATGCTTGACGAGTGCCGGAAGCAATTGAGCCTTTCGCCAATCGTGGTGGCTGCGCCTTCGGCGCTGGGCGGTGGGTATTAGAGCATCCCCGGCGGTCATCTGTAGAAGCCGCTTACGGCAACCCGTCGATCGTGGTGAAAAAGCGGCTGGCCCGCCCCGGCCCCGCCCGCGACGGATCGCTTGGCCGTTTCCGGTGCGATACCGCACCTGGCCCCCATGCGATGCCTCAGTTTTCACGATGGCATTTCATCTCGGGCATACGCACCAGCTTGGGAGGGAGATGATGCGGGCCGGATCATTGCTGGCGCTGCGGGCTAGGAGAACAGCCCTGGGATCACCGTCCCGCCGTCGACGATCTTCATCGGTCGTCCGAGAGGGCTGATGTTTTCGTGCGTGGCGTTGACGCCCAGGCTCTGGCAGATCGAGGTATACAAATCGGGCACACTGACGGGGCTGTCGACGGGGGCGGAGCCGTCGGGGCCGGAGCTGCCGATGACTTGGCCGCCCTTGACGCCGCCGCCCGCGAGGGCGACGTTGAAGCAGCGGGGGTAATGGTCGCGGCCGCCGCGAGCGTTGATCTTGGGGGTCCGACCGAACTCGCCCATCCAGACGACGATCGTGTCGTTCAGGCGACCACGCGCCTTGAGGTCGGTAATGAGAGCGGCCATCCCCTGATCGACCGGTTCGGAGAGGGTCTTGATCCGGCTTTCCGCGTCGAAGTGGGTGTCCCAGTTCCCGGCCCGGACCTCTACGAAGGTGACTCCCTTCTCGATCAGGCGGCGAGCCAGCAGGCAGCCGCGACCGAACTGCGACGAGCCGTACGAGTCGCGAACCGCTTGCGGCTCATCCGCGAAATCGAACGCCTTGGTCAGCGGGCTTTGGACGAGCTTGGTGGCCTTCTCATAGATCCGTCGGTGGTTGTCGACGACGACTTGCCCCCCCTTCGCTGCGAACTCGACTTCGAGCTTCTTCATATGCTCCAGGCGACGTGCCAAGCGGTCCTGGCCCACCGGGGTCCCGACGTTGGTCGGCAGCGTGCCGGGGTTGTCGACGACGAACGGCTCATAATCGACGCCGAGGAACCCGCCGCCCGCCTCCGGTCGACCGATCGAGACGACCGTGGGCAGATCCTGCTGCGGGTCAGAGATCTGCTGCGCCACAGCTGCCCCGAAGCTGGGGTGCTTGACGCTGCCAGCGGGGACGTAGCCGGTGTGCAGTTGGTAGCTGGCCCGCTGGTGGTTGCCTTCCTTGTTGGTCATGGAGCGGATGAGAGTGATGTCGCCCATCGCCTTGGCGACATGGGTCCAGTTCTCGGCGATCTGGATGCCGGGGACGCTGGTGTCGATGGCCTGCGTCGGGCCGCCGTTCTCGTGGCCGGGCTTGGGGTCAAAGGTTTCGAACTGCGAGGGTCCGCCCTGCATCCACAGGAGGATCATCGACTTCCCCTGCTTGCGGAGGTCTTCCGCCCGCAGGCTCACGAGGTCCGTGAACCCGAACGCTCCGGCAGCGATCGCCGAGGCAGAGACCGTGTGCAGAAACCGGCGACGGGAGCAGGCGTCGCGGGTGAGTTGGATCTGTTCGTGGAGGGTGTGCATGATGTGGCCTGTTCGATGGAAGTCGGATGGGCAATCCTGCCCGTCCCC
>JAYSVZ010000521.1:0-1518 GCA_043718305.1 Planctomycetota bacterium
CTGCAGGAGATGCTCGTCTACTTCGATCCGTGGATGGCGGGCGTGGTGCTGCCGAGCGTGATCCTCGTCGGCTTGATGGCGATCCCCTACATCGACTTCAACAAGTCGGGGAACGGCTACTACACGTTCAACGAGCGCAAGTTCGCGGTCTCGACGTTTCTGTTCGGCTTCCTGCCGCTGTGGGTCGCCATGATCGTGCTCGGGACGTTCCTGCGGGGACCGAACTGGAACTTCTTCAGTCCGTACGAGTACTGGGACGTCCACAAGCTGGTGTATCTGAACAACATCAATCTTTCGGAGTGGTTCTGGCTCACGTTGATGAAGCAGCCGTTGCCGGTCGCACCCGCGGGGTCGGAACTTTGGTATCAGATCGTCACGATCCTGCTGCGCGAGTGGCTGGGGCTGGTCGCGGTGGCGGCCTACCTGTTCGTGCTGCCTCCGCTGATGGCGCTGACCGTGTTTCGGAAGTTCTTCATCAGGATGGGCTTTCTCCGGTACATGGTGCTGGCAAATTTGATGCTGTTGATGATGTCGCTTCCGATCAAGATGGTGCTCCGCTGGGTGGCCAATCTGAAGTACATCGTGGCGATTCCAGAGTGGTTCTTTAATATCTGATTCCGCAGAAATGACCCGAAGGACGGTTCGGTATTATGCCGGCGACTGACGATTATCTTCGCAACCCCAAGATGATGCACAAGGTGTTCTGCGCCAGCTCGCTGCTGCTGCTGTTCACGACCGTGTGGATGATGTGGGCCGACTACAACGACGAATGGCGCACCTATCAGCGTCAGGCGTTCCAGCATCAGGCCCGGCGGTTGAAGGCTCGCGAAGAGGCGATCAAGGCCGCTCCGGAAAGGCAGGCGAAAATCCGCGAACTGAGTGACCGGATCGCGGCCGCCGAGAAGGAAGTGGAGGGCCATCAGGCGACGGTGGACGCGCTGACGAAGAAGGTGCGGACGGGCGCGAACAAAGAGTCGAACAAACTGCGAGCCCTGAAGGACGAGCGCGCCAAACGGGATGTGGCCCGTGCCGTCTACGGCCTTGCGATTCGGGATGGCGTGACCGGCGACGCCCTCGCCAGAGTGGAACGGGACTTCGACACGATCGAGGCTGGCGTGCAGGTGATCGAGGCGGAGTACGCCGAACTAAAGCTGGCCGTCAACGAGGCGAAGGCGGAGTTGGCGGTGGTCACGGGCAAGCGCGATGCCGCGCTGAAGGAACAGAAGGGCGAGGAGACCGCGACGCTGCTGATCCATGCCGCGCTGAACAAGATCGAGCCGGACAATTGGCTTTCGAGCGCCAAGCGGCAACTCATGCTGCTGCCGATCATCGATGGATTCAACTCGCCCGAACGCATCACGCAGGATTGGATGCCGAGGCTGGAAATCACGCTCGGCGGCATGGGAATGGTTTCGCGGTTCGACCGCTGCCGGACCTGTCACGCGATGATCGACACGGTGGATGACACGGTGAAGACGCATGTCGCCGGCGCGTTCCCGCACGGCTCCGAGAAGGAGG
>JAYSVZ010000522.1:0-1518 GCA_043718305.1 Planctomycetota bacterium
GTAAACCCCCGCACCGGCTAGGCATTGCACCAGTAGAACCCCGCAGCGGACTTTCAAGCCCCCGCTCGGCCACGGATATGTTTGCAGCCAGAGAATCACTCCGGTCATCGCCAGAGTGGCGATTGCGACGCGGGTTGCGGTGAGCATTAAGCCGCGCCGGTCGAGGCCGCCTGCTGCTTTGGCGAGAAGCTTGAGTGTCCAGACGGCTTGAATCATGGTGGCAATCGATGTTCCCCAGGCCAGCCCCGCACCCCCCAGTGGGCCAATCAGGATCAAGCTAATCACAAAGTTCCCGGCCACCGCCCACTTTCCGATGGTGACCGGCGTGTAGCGGTCTTCGAGAGCGTAGAACCCTCGGTTCGCAATCAACAACACGATGAAGCCCCACGCGGCGGCTCCATAAGCGCGGATCATTCCGGCAGTCAGAGCGGCGTCCCCCGCATCGAACTTGCCGTATTGAAAGAGAGCTGTTGTGAGCGGACCCGCGATGAGCATCAGTCCCGCGCTGGAGGGGACGCCGATCGCTAGAGCGAGGCGAACCCCGAGTGAAAGGTCCTCTCGAAAGCGGGGGCGGTCCCCTTGTTCGGCGTGCCGTGTCAGGATGGGAAAAAGGACCGTGCCCAAGGCGACACCGAAAACCCCCAGAGGGAACTGGTACATCCGCTGGCCCAGGTACATCGCCGATGCAGTCCCGACCTCCAGTTGCGGAAGCCAGGGGGCTCGCGCATGAAGGCTCGGGAGCGAGAGCCCCCAAGCCAGCACGGAGTCGACCAGCGCGTTGACCTGGGTCAGCGTGACGCCCGCCACGACGGGCCACATCGAACGAAAGACCGCGCTGGCTTCCGCTTGAGAAGCCCGCCACTCCGGTGACCAGTGGAACCCACTCCGCCGCAAGATCCAGACTGGGGCCAGCAGTTGCAGACCACCCGCGACGATGAGACTCAGTGCGATCGTTCGCACTTGGATCTCCGGGTTGGTCACGAGCAGCGGGACCACTGCCACTGCGACCAGCCAAATGAGATTAAGCAGTACTGGAAGAATCGCGGGCCAAAAGAAACGCCCGAGCGATTGCAACACCGCACAGAGTAGCGCCGTCATGCAGACGAGAATCAGATACGGCGAAAACAGAGCCAGTAGATGCAGCATCCGCCGCGCATCGGAATCGAGAGGAGTCGTCCACAACAAAATCGCGATCACAATCTCGGCCAAGGCGACCAGCCCGACCAACAAGCCCGCAAGCCGAACCGCCGTAGCCGAGGTGAGGCGGCCAGCCCCAACGGCTCCCTGTTCTCGATGTGTTCGAACGAACGCCGGGAGAAAAGCTGCGGTGAGCGCCCCCTCCCCAAGCAACTGCCGCGCCAGGTTCGGCACGCGAAACGCGACCGTGAAGGCATCCAGAATCGGCCCCGCCCCAAAGAGAGCTGCCATCGCCGTATCACGCAGCAGTCCGAGAACCCGACTGGCGAGCGTGCAGAGACTCACAATCCGCAGCCCGCCGAGAAGGCTGCGATTTGAGGA
>JAYSVZ010000523.1:0-14058 GCA_043718305.1 Planctomycetota bacterium
CACCTTGCTCGCCTTGGCCAAAGTGGCCATGTCTTCGGGAGACACCGCTGAAGCGACGCGCTGGTTGGAACAAGCCCTGCGGATGTACCCCCGGTCCGAATTGTCGGCGGTCACTTACTTCAACTTGGGCAAGACGCGACTCGCCATGAACCAGATCAAAGCGGCCCAAGTCGCTTTCCAGCGGGCCGTCGACTCCGGTCATGGTCAGCCGTGTCAGGCACCAGCCTACCTGTATCTGGGCCGCTTGCAGTTGGAGCAAGGAGAACTGAAGGCTGCGACCACTTCCTTGTCCCGCTGTTTGGCGATCAGTACACACTGGCCAGAAGCGGCTCATCTGCTAGCGGTCGCCCAGTTGCGGGCGGAGCATCCCGTCCATGCGAACACCGTCTTGATGGACCATCGGGCGCTCTTCGTGGAGGCCCATGATCGCGATACGGCCGCGTTTCTCTCCGCCTGTGCCCGCTATCGACACGCGGCTTCGGGGCCTTCCAAAGACATCGAGGCCCGAGAACTCGTGCGGGCTCTGGGACCGGTGACTCAAGTCCCCAGCTTCAGCACCGCCTTAACACTGTTGGTCGCCGATGTCAGTCGTGAGCTGGGATTGGAAACGGCAGCGATCGAAATTGCGAGGGAGATCCTGGCGGTGGACTATGACCACGTTTGCCGTGAGCAAGCGGGACTGATGGTTTGCGAGTTGGCCGAGGATCCCGAGGAAGTTCACACCGAAGTGGGCGCGGAACTATGGCGACTGCGGGCCTGGCTCCGGCAGGGAGTGCATGGGGCGGATCGGCGGAATCCTCAACTCGTCGTGAGCCGCTGTCAACGGCTGCTCGCGAGCGAACTGCCTCCGTCCGAGCGGCTGGCGTGCCTGCGCACGCTCGGGTCGGCCTACGAAACCTTGGGCCGACACCTTGAAGCGGTCTATTGCTTCGCGGGCATCCCTCCCGAAGTGGCCACGGACACTGGGGAGGCTGGCCGATGAAACACGCCTGCCTCGCGCTCTTCAGCCTCGCGCTCTTCGTCGGATGCCTGCCAGCGACGGGACTGTCGGCCCCGCCGCTCCGGTGTGACGATGTCTCCCCTGCGGTGACTTTTCCACAGTCTCCGTCCGCACGGACTGGCGTCCCGCCGAAAGAACCGTCTCCGCCAGTCGCGGAACCTTCACGTCGACAACGCCTTCAGAGCCTGAAAAAGCGTGTCAACCAACTGAAGGCGAATCTCGAGAACCCGCAGCCACCGCCAGCTATCGAGACGGGACCGTTACTTCAGAACGAACCTCCCGTTGTTGTGCTGGAGAAATCACCGTCCGACCCGCCCCACCAGTCGGCCAGCCCCTTGCCGGTAGAGCCTCCCGTCATCGACCTCGAACCGGCTCCCTCACCACAGCCAGTTCAGCCACCCGAGCCAGCGCCTCTGTTGACGCCTGATCCTCTGCCGGAACCAGTGCGTCAACTGGTGCCTGAACCGGTGCCTGAACCGGCACCTCCACCGATCGTCGAACGAACACCACCACCGCCTGACTCACCACATCCCATTCCCAAAGTCCCTGCGCAGGCGACGCCAATTCCCATACCGGTGGCGGCGGACGTGCCACCCAGTCGCGAAGACTCCCCGCTGACCCTCCCGTTAGAACTGTTGGACCAGGCCATCGATCGTCAACGCATGGGAAACAATCTCTACGCCATCGGTGCCTATGAACTGGCGCTCATGAACTACGAAAAGATGCAACAGCAGCCTCTCGGCGCAGCCGAAACCCAGTGGGTTCAATTTCAAGTGGCCAACTGCCAGCGGCATCTCGGACAAATTGCACAGGCCCAGAAAGCGTATCGCCGAGTCGCTGGCGAGACCTCGGAGGATTGGCTGGGACAGATGTCTCGCTGGTGGCTCAAAGAGCTCGACGATCGTGAACAGTTGCAGGGCCGTGTCGCCGAACTCGATCAAATCATCAAGACGCTCGAGCAGGAGTCCAACCGTGACCCATGACGCCACCACCGAGTTTCCGGAGCAACGCTTGACGCAGGAGTTGATGAGAATCAGCGCCGAGTGGCAGCGTGGCGATCCGTCGAATCGCAGCCTGGTGGACCTGTTCGAAGTGCTCACCCACTTCGGCCGTGAGATGGATGGCGATCCGCCGACGGGGAATGATCCAGTCCCGCGGTTCTCGGAACCGGCGGATGGCTCGCTGGACAACCACCGGCTGTCAATTCTCGTGGCGCTGCTGCAAGACACCCAAACACGGCTACGGTGTCGGGTGTTGAGTTTGGCGGAACGCGTTGAGGCACACGACGCCGCTCGACAGGCAACTGCCAGTTATGGAGGTGTCGCTGCCTGGGAACACGCGACCCACACGCCCCAAGCGTTCCGCTACCAATCGTGAAGGATGGTCCTTTCGATCCCGCCCACGCCTTGAATCACGCCCCCCGTTCATGTTCATCAATCTTCGATCATCGGTGATGTTGGAACTGCTGCGCGAAGTGGAGCGATTCGCTCCCAGCGCGGCGAGCGTACTCATTACCGGAGAGAGTGGGGTCGGGAAAGAATCGGTCGCCCGCTGGCTGCACGATTGCAGCGCGCGGACCCGGCTCCCCTACGTCCGCGTCAACTGCGCCGCGTTGACGGAGACGTTGATCGAAAGCGAACTGTTTGGTCACGAGTCCGGGGCCTTCACCGGAGCCCACCAGACTCGCGTGGGGCGGTTTGAACTCGCCGGGCAGGGCACCTTGTTTTTGGATGAGGTCGGCGAACTCTCGTGGCGCTGCCAAGCCAAGCTGTTGCGGGCGCTAGAGGAACGGGAATACGAACGTGTCGGCGGCAACTCGACCTTGCGATTTCAAGCCCGTGTTGTGGCGGCCACCAATCGAGATCTGGAAGAGTCCATGCGGCTCAAAGAGTTCCGGCTCGACCTCTATCATCGACTGGGCGTCTTCCTGATTCATGTGCCCCCGTTACGGGACCGTCCCGATGATATCCCTGGCATCGCCTTGACCACTCTGCAGCGGCTGCGTGATGAGTCCGAAACCCAGGTCGAAGCGATCGCTCCCGAGGCCATGAATTGGCTTCAGGAACAACCGTGGCCCGGCAACATTCGCCAGCTCCGCAATCTCCTCCATGCGGCCGCAGTCCTGGCGACTGGTCCCCGGATCGAAGCAGAGACGTTACGCCGGCAGACCGAGCGAGTCGCTGTGGGCCTCGATGCTTCGTCCGATGCCCCGTCCGACGCGACATCCAAAACACTCGAAGAGATTGAACATGACGCCATTCTGGATCGTCTCAAAGTTTTCAATGGAAACAAGACCTTGACGGCGCGCGATCTCGGAGTGACCCCCCGCACCATTCGCAACAAGCTCCAAACCGACCGCGCGACCAAATCGGCTTGAACCGATCGCGGCCAGTTTCGGAGCGAGTTCTGAGTGGGAGTCCAGCCTTCAGGCTGTTCCGGACAGGCTGAAGCCTGGACTCCAACTCTGATTCTTAGCGGGTGGAGGCACTACCCCGCCGTGACGGCGAACTCCGGACTGGACGATCCGAGAGGTCCCAAGAGAACCGTCGCCCGTCGGCGGCGAGGCGCTTCGCTGATCTTCATGACGAGGAGCGAGATGTCATCTCGCATCGGGCCATCGCCCTGATGCAGGGCGCGAATCCCTTCGACACTGTGGGCGATCTCAATCGCCCGGAGGTCTCGTGAACGTTCAATCTGGGCCACCACGGCCGGCGTTCCCAAGAGATGGCCGGAGCCGCACATGGTTTCACAGATTCCATCAGAGAACAGGGCGATGATTTCGTCGAAACCAATCACTCCCAGCACATTCAATTCATAATTCTCATCCGGAATGAACCCCAAGGGTAACGCGTCATTCGGCAATCCAGTGGTGGATGCTCCTCGGCGAAAGTGGAACCCGTTGTGACCAGCGCTCGAGTAAACCGCCTCGCGATTCAGCAGGTCGATTTGCACGACGGCCGCGCACATGAAGCCGAACTTCAAGCGGTTCACGAGGATTCGATTGGCATGGGCCAACAACTGGTGCGGCGGGATCCCTTCGGTCGCGAGGCTCCGAATCGAGCCGATCACTTCCGCCGCGATCAGTCCGGCCGAAGCGCCGTGGCCCGTGGCGTCCCCCAGGAGCATCGTCAGTTTGGTTCCCGAAGTGCTCAACACCAGGTCGACATGGTCGCCCGAGACCGGGGCGACCGAATGGGAATACCCCGCGACCTCGAGTAAACAACGCCGAGGCCCAGGAACCTGGCAGGAAAATGTCAACATCGTGTGTCAACCTCGTTGGAATTGACCGGGATGGAGCGGCCTCGACAGATCAAGCGACTGATAAATCACATCGGTGAGCAAGCTCACGCACAGTTCACCGACCCGCTCGACAGCCCCGGGTGATCCGAGGTGTTCGAGTCGCTGCAACCCCGGATTATCCCGGAAGGGATACTCCGCTGCGGGTGCGAGCCGTTGGACATAGTTGGCGAGATGGTCGCTCGCCATTGTCAACGCCACGAGTCGCGGATTGATGATCGCCGGGTGATCTCCGTGGTGGGCCAGCATGACTTCCCGCAGTTCGCTCGGCAGTCGGTTCTCCTCGGCATACCACGCGCCGATCGCACAATGGTCGGTTCCCAAGATGTCGCGTTCCGCTTGGGTGACGCCATCGGTTTCATCAAAGTCCAGCGCGTCGATTTCATCAAACTGATCCGGATAGGATACGGCGATCAACATGCGACCCATGTCATGAATCAATCCGGCCGTAAAGTCTTGTCCCTGGAACCCCAGTCCCAAGAGTCGATTGAGATGAACCGAGGTGACCGCCGTGGTGATGCTGTGGCGCCACAACAACTCTTGAGCCAGCCGACACGCCAAGGGTAACCGTTGCATCAAGCTGGACAAACTGGCCGATAGAATCAGGTTTTGGCACTGCTTGAATCCCAATCGTAGAACCGATTGGTGCAGGCTCGTCACCGGACGATCCGGTGAAAACAGAATGCTGTTGGAATGAGCGATGATCTCAGTGGCGAGCCCCAGATCGCGCTCGACGATCCGCGAAAACTCGCGGATTGTGCTGTAGGGATCTTTGGCGACCTCGAGCGCCTCCATCGCCACCGTCGGCAGCATCAACGACCCCCGCAGAGTCGCCTGCAAGTGTCGCTTGACATCAATCGGGATGCTCAAAGATGCGGAGGGGCTGTTCGTGGAAACCATGTCAGTCTCGGGGGCATGTGATGAAATGAGGACCGGCTCTCTGGTTAAAGCTAGCATCGGTGCCCGTTCGATCACCGCCACCCGCCTCTCGACTCCTCAGAAACCCGCAGTCGACCGGTCTGGATGAGGTCTGTGTCGATGAGGTCAGTCGCAACCGAAGATAAAGTGCGAGTGTCTGCGCTCAGGTTGCAGTGGATACGCTTCATCGGGCGAGCTTTGGACGACCACGGCTGGTCTCAGAGCTATTCGTTCCGACTCCAGGAAGAGACATCACCGCTCTCTGGACTGGCAAGCCTTGCTGGTTCATGAAAAGTATATGTTTCCTTGCACTTAGCAGATCGCCGAGTCCTGCGCACCGCTTGGCATGTCAATTGCTTTGTCGGGATGGAATGTCGTTCAACGCGAAATGGATGGGCGAGTGAGCATGGAATTCACTGGGGTCTCGGTGAACTTGGCTGGCGACCTCTCCGCTGCTGACATTTCCGTCGCCGAGGAGCGACCGCTCTCGATCAACGCCCAGACGTGCGCAGCCCGCTTCATCATCGACCTCCAAGCAGCTCAGCTCATCTTGGCAACAGGGGGCCTCGGAACGGCGCTGCCGGACGTTCCTCTCGAGGATCAGGAGACATCGGACATCTCGGAGGAGCTGCCCCTTGAGGAACAAATGCTGTGGCTGGGCGTCACACTCCAAGTTCCGATCGAGCTGCGTTCTGAAGTCACAGTGGCCGCCACCTCGGATAACTCGGTGCCGCTGGTGCCCAGCGACGCGACACAGGTGTCTCGCGCCGAGTTGACCCACTGGATCAAAACGGGACCGGCTCCCGTCGGAGAACCTCGTGAGGCACACTCAGCCGCTCCCCGCTCCGAGTCGATCGATCCCGTCACCGTCGATGGGCCGACACTCGATCCCGGACTTCGATCCGCGCCCGAGACCACGAGTCCAGCGATCATTTCGCCCTCTTCGACCATTGAAGAGAGACTTCTGGCGGATTCGACTCTGGACGATGTGCGTATTCCCACAGGCGATCAAACGCCAGCTCAACCGACAGTCGATGTGGCCCCCAAATCTTTCGACGCACCGGCTTCTGAGGCCGAGAACACCGTCACAGTCGACCGACCGACGGGATTCGTTTCCGTCCCGCCGAACGACATCCACACGAACATCTCGCACACGAAGACACAGTCCTCACACAGTCCGCGCGGCATCCTCAATGAGTCGCGAATGGAACTGAGCGAGGTCGTGCGTCACGTTCGGACCATGGTCACCGAGCACGAAACTCGAACCACGATCCAACTCGAACCCGCCGAATTGGGACGACTGACCCTGGAACTGGTGGATGCGCCCCAAGGACTGCGTGCGTTCGTCTCCGCCGAGGATCCAGCCGTCATGCGGTTCCTCGAACGCAGCGTGAAACTCCTGGAGACCGAGGCCCGCTTGCAGGGAGTGGGCCTAATGTCGTTCTCGGTGGGAGCGGACGCGCCGGGGGGACACGGACGCGGCGATCAGCGACAGTCCGAAGCAGAAGCGTCCTTTCGCAAGAACATCGAGTGGAACACTGCCCCACACGCCAAACCTCGATCGCGCCGCGAACTCGACACGAACGCCTGACACCATGTCCCCCGTAGGATGGCCTTTCCAGGCCGTCCTGCTGCGAGAGTCGATCGAGGACGGCCAGGAAAGGCCGTCCTACGGGGAGTCAATTACCGCCCACCGACCTAAGACACAAGGAGATCCCCATGGAAACAGCGAGCTTCAACTCACAAATCGGACGGGATCAGTTCATGCAACTGCTCGTCACCCAACTCCGCAATCAAGACCCTCTCGAGCCGGTCAATCAGCAGGACTTCCTCGGTCAACTCGCCCAATTCTCATCGCTCGAAGGGATCGAACGACTCAATCTGAACTTCGCCGAGTCCTTGAAGTTCCAACAACTCTCCCAAGGAGGTTCACTCGTGGGGAGTCGTGTCGAATACACGAGCGCCCAAGGAGAAACCAAGACCGGGCTGGTCGACTCAGCCCGTGTGCTCAACGGAGAGCTGCGGTTTCAGATGGGCGATGACATCGTCGGTTTAGGTGACCTCAGCGGCGTCATTCGAAACGATTGAGATCCTCACACCCTCTTTTCGATCGATCACCAACGCGCGCGGCGATGTCCGCGCGACATTCCAGGAACAATACAATGCCCAGCGCTTTGCAGATTGGTGTCTCCGGACTGAATGCCCACGAGAAGATGTTGGAGGTGGTGGGGCACAACCTCGCGAATGCCAATACGACCGCCTTCAAGTCGCGGCGTGTCCTCTTCTCCGACCTGCTTTACGAGGGCATTCGCTCGACCGCCGGTGAGAAGTCCGGCATCCTCGGGACCATCAACCCCGCCCAAATCGGGAACGGGGTCCAAGTCGCCAGCATTGATGTCAATTTCAATCAGGGCGAGCTGGAGCCGACCAGCGATCCGTTGGATATGGCGATCGAAGGCGATGGCTTCTTTGTCGTCGACGGAGGTCCGGCGGGACAGCTCTATACCCGAGCCGGTTCGTTCCGGGTGGATGAACAAGGTTCGCTGGTCGATCCTTCAACGGGATACAAAGTCCAACGATTCGGCGCGCTCGGCGAACCCGAAGGACTGAACGCGGGCTTCCAAATCCCGGGAGACTCGAGCATTCGGGTTCCGTTTGGAGCGGCCATCGGCGGCCAGGGGACCGATTTCGTGAACATCGCTGGTAACTTGCAAGCCGGATCAACCGGCCCCGTCGAGCGACAACTGCAGTCGTTCCGCGCCTGGACGGTGGGGGGCGTGCCAGCCTCTGCGACGACTCAATTGAACCAACTCGACGGGCTAACGCAGCCCTATATCGCCGGCGATCTCATTCAGGTTGTGGGAGCGGAATCGAATGGCAACCCGATCTCTGCCAACTTCAACGTCACACCGACATCGACATTGGGCGACTTGGTCAGCTTCATCGATGCGACCTATACCAGCGCCGGAGCAGCGCTCGATGCCGCTGGTAAGATCGTGATGACCGCCGATGGCGTCGGGCCGTCTTTGGTGTCGATGACGTTGAGCGACGGTCCCGCCAATCAAGGCCACTTGGGGCTGACCAACAATCCGATGGTCGTGACCGCAGCTGGCAAGGACGGGGATCGTGTGCAGGGGGGGATTCAGGTCTTCGACATTCGCGGCGGGGCCCATGTCGTGAACCTGACCTATCAAAAGCAGGCCGACTCCTCCTGGACCATGACTGCCGCGCTGGATGCTGCCGATGGCACGGTCGTGGATGGCTCAGTGCAGCGGATTACCTTCAATCCGGATGGCTCATTCGCGGGTGCGGGGGCCACCGGGACGGGTGACCTGTTTGTGTCCATGGCCTTCACTGGCATCCCCACGCCGCAGGTCATGCGGTTTGGATTCGGCGATCCCAACTCGCTGCAGGGGTTGACAGAACTCGCTTCGACCTCGTCGATATCTGCCCAACAGAATGGCTTCTCCCCTGGAAAACTCATCTCGGTAAGAATCAAAGGGACCGGCGAAGTCGAAGGGGTCGCCAGCAACGGCCGGGCGATCCCGCTCGCCCAATTGGCGCTCGCCTCCTTCCGGAACCCCGATGGCCTGCTGGGTGTCGGCGATAACTTCTACTCGGCGTCCGTCTCCGCCGGAGACCCGGAAATCGGCACCGGCCAAGCGGGCGACCGAGGCTCCATCCGGTCCGGACAACTCGAACGCTCCAACGTCGACATGGCCACCGAATTCACCCGCATGATTGTTGCTCAACGCGGCTTCTCCGCCAACGCCCGCACCATCACCGTCGCCTCCGAAACCCTGGAGGAACTGTTGGGACTGATTCGGTAAGGAATCGTCAAGTCGCCTAGACCGCTAGGTCTGGGTGAAACGGACCTCGGGGGCCGTTCTACAGGTAACTCATCTCAGACCGATCGCCTAAAAACTTTTCCGATCATCACGCCGAACGAAGGTTCCCCCAGTCCTCGACCTGGGCCTTGGCATTGTGCTCCTCGCAGAACTTCTGCACCCAGGAGATCAGGGAGTCGCTGCGACCGGTGACATCGGCGTTGCTTTGGGCTTCAACGTTGAGTCGCAGCAGCGGTTCGTTGTTCGAGGCCCGCACGTTCATCCACCACTTCGGCGTGTAGCCGTCGGCCACGGTGCGGTAGGTCGCGCCGGTCGGGTCGTTCTTCGTATCGATCAGGAACAGATCGTCGACGGACTTGAACTTGGGCGACCGCGGGTGGAACACTCCGACACCATCGAGCGTAAAGACATACGCATCCGCAGCTGGGTCGTTGTACTGCTTGAGCAAGGCGTCGATGATCTGCTGGCTCGTTTTCTTCCAGTCGGCACTTTCGATGCGCAGGTTGACTTCGCCGCTGGAGGGCCACGGAGCCAGTGAACTCAGCAACTCGGAACAACTCTGGCCGGACGACAACAGCATGTCCCAGAAGTCGATCATCGAGAAGAGTCCCGAGTCGAGGCCGTACGCTTCGGGGTAGTTGTAGTGGGCCGATGACTCGCCGCCGAAGGCCGCATCGGTCTTCATCAGGGCCACCTTGAGGGCGTCTTGGCCCACGCGGCTCACGACGGGGCGTCCGCCCGCCTTGCGCATCGTCTCGACCACGAGCCATGACGAGACAGCGGAGTAGACGACCGCAGGGTTCTTCTTGCCAGCGGCGAGTGCCTTGCGAATGGCGTTCTGCCCGAGGGCGGCCAGCAGCAGCGAACCGGACACGAACTGGCCCCACTCATCGACGAGGAACACCCGGTCCGCGTCGCCGTCAAAGGCCGCGCCGAACTTGGCCCCCCGTTCGATGACAGCCTGTTGCAGGAGCTTCACCGCTCCCGGCAGACCGGGATTCGAGGGCCGCGTCGGGAACGTCCCATCGATCCGCTCGGCGACCGAGCTGATCTCGACACTCGACTTCCGCGAGTCCAGGGCCTGCTTCAGCAGTGGCACAAACAACCCGCCGACCCCGTTCCCCGGATCCAGGACAATATGCCCGCTGGCCTTCTCCAGATTCTTCGAGCGGTCACAGGCTGCCTCGACAAACTCCTCCTGCAGCCGCAGATTCGGCCCCTTTGCAAATGGGGCACACGCCGCATCCGCAGCGATTCCACTCGTCGATCCCGCTGCGAAAATCGGGGCGAGATGCAGCAACGGGCTGATCATATCGAGCCCACCCGTCGCCTTGTTGAGCAGCACGGACTTGATTCCGTTGTACTCAGCTGGGTTATGCGACGCGGTAATCATCACTCCGGCGATGGCTCCATTGAGCTGCTCGCCGACGCCCCACTGGACCATGTCGGTCGTGGCCAGTCCGCACGGAATCGGAACGCCGCCCGCCGAGGCAATCCCTTGCACGAGCGACGCATACAGAGCCGGGGAAGAGGTCCGCCCATCTCGTCCGACGATGATGCGGGGTTTCGCGATGTGGGTCGCCGACGTGACGTACTGCACCAGGCACTGCCCCACGAACCAGGCGAGTTCCTCGTTAATCTGATTCGGGTAGATGCCGCGAACATCGGCCTTGCGTTGCATCAGCGAGCGATCAAACATCGGGACTCTCTCGGGGGTGAGTGAATTGAGGCACAGGCTTCCGATTTGTCACCCGTGAGGCGGGAAGCCGATTCCACTCAATATGCGGAGTTTTGCGGATTCAAGGCTGGACGGCTACCCTGGATTTGTGAGAATAATAGGTGAAGGGCGCACATGGCGCCGGGGCGAGAGGTCGCCACACGGAATTTGGAACATGCTCCCCATCGATTGGCAAACTGGCTTGGCCTTGGTCTGCGTCGTGCTGGCGGCGCTGGTGATTGTTCGTCGCGTGTGGGTCTTTTTGCACCCCGTCAATGAATCATGCGGCGGGGGATGCTCGGGGTGCCCCGGAAAGCCTGCTCAAGGTGCCCCCGAGTTGCCCGTGGTCACGCTCTCGGGGCCGTTTTCACCTCGTTAGGCAGCGGACAGTTGCTTCCCCGAACCGAAGCGATCGAAGCGTCCAATCACGACCCGCATCACCGTCGCCGTCACGGTCCCAACGCCCAGCTGCTCCGTGAGCTTCGCCACCACGGGATTACCGGCTGTGGCTTGTTCCATGTACTGCAAACGTTTCAAGTCTACGTGTCGAGAGAGAATTTTCGGACGCTCCACAATTTCTCGGCGGCTTGAAGACCTCTGCACCCATCGACCCCGAAGGGGTTGCACACGAACAGCAAGTCGAGTTTCGTTCGAGTGAGATCCTTTCAGGGTACGTCGCGCGTCAGGCCCGCCATTCTTTGAATGAGCATCTCGCGGACAACCTTGGCGTCGGCCCCCTTGACGAGCTTCATGATCTTCCCGACGACAGCCCCCAGGGCTTGCTGCTTGCCCGCTCGGTAGTCGTCGATCGCCTTCTGGCTTTCGGCAAGGGCCGTCGCGATGGCGGCATCGAGGAGGCCGATATCATTGACGACCTTGAGACTCTTCTCTTCGATGATTGCGTCGATCCGTTCGATCGTGACCTTCCGCTCCTCATCAGAGTCGAGTAGTAACTGAGCGTAGACTTCGCGGGCTCCCTTGATCGTCAGTTCACCAATAACGATTCGCTTCAGGAGCGCCCCGAGAATGTCCGCTGTGATGGGGAACTCTGCGATCACCAGCTTGCGGTCATTCAGGTCGCGCTGCACATCTTGCGTCACCCAGTTCGCTGCCTGTTTCGCATCGCCGCAGAGAGCGACGACTGTCTCGAAATACCGGGCCAGGTCAGCCCCCTGATTCACAATGACTGAGGCATCGTACAGCGACAGACCGAACTCCGTGCGATAGCGCGACCGCCGCACCGCCGGGAACTCGGGCAGCTCGCGGCGGATCTCTTCGATCCGTTCCGGACTGGTCGTGATCGGCACAAGGTCGGGACACGGGAAGTACCGGTAGTCCGCCGCCTCTTCCTTGCCGCGCTGCGCAAACGTCGCCGCGCGGTCCTGGTCCCAGCCGCGTGTCTCCTTGTCGACGCCGGGGTCACCCAGCTTGCGACCAGTCTTTTGGAATTCGGTGAGTTGCCGCTGGGTCTCGAATTCAATCGCCGCTTCGACGGCGCGGAAGCTGTTGAGGTTCTTGACTTCGACAATGGGTGTGGCGACCGGTTTGCCGTCGGGCTGGTCAATGTGGAGGTTGACGTTCGCGTCGCAGCGGAGGCTCCCCTCCTGCATGTTGCAATCGGAGACGCCGAGGTACGTCAGCAGCAGGTGCAGCTCTTCGAGGACCGCTTTGGCCTCTTGTGCCGAGCGGATGTCGGGGTCGCTGACGATTTCGAGGAGTGGTGTCCCGGCGCGGTTGAGGTCGACTTGGCTGTCGCGCCCGCGCCCCGACTCATCGTGCATGTTCTTGCCCGCGTCCTCTTCGAGGTGCGCCCGACGGATCTTCACCCGCCGGGCCACTCCCTCAGCAGTGAACGTCTCGACCCACCCGTTCTGGCACAGCGGCAAGTCGAACTGGCTCGTCTGATACCCCTTCGGCAAATCGGGATAGAAATACTGCTTGCGGTCCCACTTCGTGAAGGGGGTGACCTCACAGTTGAGAGCTAACCCCGTCATCTGGCCCAAGTGGATCGCCTCGCGGTTCAACACCGGCAACGCTCCCGGCAGGCCGAGACAGACGGGACAGGTCTGCGTGTTCGGCTGGTCGGGGTTGAACTTGTTGACACACCCACAGAAGATCTTCGTGCGGGTGTTGAGTTGAACGTGGACTTCGATGCCGATGATCGTGGTGAAGTTCATGAGTAGACCGGGACCGGGACGCAGTGACAACCGGCGGATAGTAGTCAATCCCGATGATTTCGTTTAGAGAGGCCAGACGCAGCATTGAGGGTGCGGATGCATGAGGGCCGAATGCTCTGACTGAAGACCAGTGGCGAATGTGCTCAAATACACCACCAACCTCGGGATTCCGGCAATCGAGCCGCTCTGTTACCTTCACAGCGCCCACGCCGTCACAGTGGTCACCATCCGGAGCAAGGAGGCTCCCGTGAACGACTTTCAAGGCCGACAATCACTCATCACCGGAGCTGCCGGGGGGATCGGGCGAGCGCTCGCGACTCAGTTGGCCGATGCGGGAGCCGTGTTATGGCTTGTTGATGTCGATCAAGTCGCGTTGGAAACTCTCGCCGAGGAACTCCGAGCGAAGGGGAGCGAGGTCATCACAAGTGCTGTCGACCTGACCGATCGGGCAGCGATCGAGGCTCTTGGTCACAATGTCATTGCTCGCTGGCGGGGTCTCGATCTGCTCATCAACAACGCGGGGGTGGCCTACTATGGCCCCACTCACCGCATGACCGAAGCCCAGTGGGACTGGCTTTTGGGGATTAATTTATTAGCTCCCGTCCACCTGACTCGGAAGCTTTTGCCTGCGTTGTTGTGTCGTGAGGGGTCGCACATCGCCAACATGTGCAGCATCTCCGGGCTCGTCGCCGGGGGACGGTTTAATGCTTATCACACCAGCAAGTTCGGTCTCGTCGGATTCACCGAGGCGCTCCGTGCAGAATACGGACGGATCGGTTTGGGGGTCACGGCTGTCTGTCCCGGTCCGGTGAAAACAAACCTCTATCGCGATTGCCAAACCGGGAAAGGCACTCGCGCGCCGGAACCGCCGGGATGGCTCAGTGCTTCACCGGAGCGGGTGGCGAAGCTGACCTTGCGCGCGATTCGCTGGAACCGGCGGATGATCCTGATCACGCCGATGGCCCATATGCTTTATCAGATGAAGCGATTTGTGCCGTGGCTGATTGACGCCATGAATACGTTTACCCGGCGCAGCCTGCCGTTCATCGGAAAGCGGTACGCCAAGCCGCGTCCCACACTGGAGGAACTCCTGGGACAGCC
>JAYSVZ010000524.1:0-14057 GCA_043718305.1 Planctomycetota bacterium
TGTGGCGATCGGATGCGTGGCGTGCGGCCTATAGCCGCGCCATATTGTGCGGCTTCGGGATCGGATTCTGGGGTTATCTACTCACTCCGGCGTCGGGGCCGAGCGTCGCCTTTCCGGAGTTGTTCACGCACCCTCTAATGGGCGGTGGGGCCACATGGTTGAACGAGGCGGTCGTCGGAAATCTGGGGTCGAAGTATGATGCCTTTCCGAGTCTGCACATTCTGGTGACGGGGCTTCTGCTGGCCACCGACTGGCATTGGCATCGCACGCGATGGAAGATCATGGTGGCTCCTTCGCTCGTTCTGGTCGCGTCGACGTTGGTGTTGCGATTGCACTTTGCGGTGGATCTGCTTGCCGGAGCTGCGCTATTCGCGTGTCTGCGTCCATGGATCCATTCCCAGGAGGTCACCCGCGATGCCTGAACCTTCTTCAGTCGCTCCTTGGGCCGTCGAGGCTGCGAAGCTTCCGATTGCCTTTGCGCAAGTCCGGGAAGATCCACAACTCGATTTGCTTCAGGTCCGAACGCTTCCGCCAGCGGCCAAAGTCGTGATGATTGCCTCGGGAGGTGAGACGGCGATCATGCTCGGACGGGAACCGCTGGGCGAGTTGCACCTCGTCGATATGAATCCTTCCCAATTGGCACTGACCCGGTTGAAATGGAACTTGGCCGAAACAGCTTCTGCCGATCAGGCGATGCAGTTGCTGGGCCACCTTCCGATGGACCCGACCGAACGCGGTCGGGAGGTGACGGATCGGCTGCAGCAGCTCGATATCGACCCCCAGTTATTGGGACCGACGGATTTCGTATTTGAAGTGGGACCGGATCATGCCGGGAGATATGAACGAGTGTTTGCCGAACTTCGCGAAGTGCTCAAACCGCAACGCGAGACGCTCGGCATCGTCCTGACAGACGGGCGTCACGGATGGCAGAGAATCCATGTCGCTCGCCGGTGCGCTCTCCAGTACGCCCTCATCGCTGCGTTCGAGAAAGTCATGTCGCTCCCCAATCTCGTTCAACTCTTTGGCCACGAGGCGACCCAGAACCCCCGTCAGTCCTTCGCAGCTCATTTCGCATCGCAAACGCTCCATGCCATTGATCGGTTCCCTCCCGAGTCGAATCCATTTTTGTGGCAGATGCTCGCGGGACGATTCCCCTCGAAGCACCTCTATGACTGGCTCCAACCGAACAGTGGGATCGGGACTCCACTTCGTGTGACGCCGACTCTGCACCACGGACGGATGAGCGCGGTACTCGACGCCATGCCCCCGGCCTCGATCAACTTGGTCCACTTGTCCAACATCCTCGATTGGCTCACTCCGACCGCCGCCGAAGCCACCCTTGCTTGTGCGTGTAAAACGTTGAAACCGGGAGGCGTCATCATCATTCGACAACTCAACTCGACGCTCGACATCCCCTCCTTGGCGAGTGAGGTCGTCTGGGATCGGACTCTCGGTGCGGACTTGGTCGATCGCGATCGCAGCTTCTTCTACCCCGGCCTCTTCATCGGAGTCCGGTCATGAAGATCCACACCATCCAAGACAATCTTCCGACCGAGTGGATTGAGTCCCTGGTCGATTTCGAGCAGGAGTTTCGATACCCGCTCGGTCCAGGGAAGTGGTTTCGCATCTCACATGGAAAAGAATATCTCCCATTCTTCCAGGCGATGGGGCCGGCCACACTGCTCGTCGCGGAAGAGTCGGGGGTCGTTCAAGGAACGATTGTCTATGTGAAACGGAACTTGCAGGGACGATCACCATTCGGAGAGGTTCGCGACTTCTCGGCGTATTACCTGTGTGACCTCAAGCTGAGACCGTCCGCCCGTCGGACACCACTGTTGATGCGGTTGATTCAGACGGCACAGGTCCAGATGGAGTCCGCCGGTGATCGCCGCTACTACTGCGTTGTGATGGACGGGACGGGTCGGCTTCCCAGCGACTATTCGGGGCGTTTCGGCATTCCGCCGATGCGGCGAATCGGTCAGCTCATGATCTGGCGGATCGCGACCGCGGGATCATGTCCGGCCCCTTCCGATGTTGAGATGACGAATCCGATGGTCCTGGAAAAGCTCCGCCAGGAGTTCGCTCTGCCCGGGTTTTATGCCGAAGGAGGCAACCGCCAATTACGTTCGCATCTCCAACCGCTCCCTCTCATCGACCGGACCGGCACAGCTTGGGGAACACTCGAAGACACCCGGCGGGGCAAGAAACTGTACCTCGAAAATGGCGACGAGATGCTCTCCGCGCATTTGTCCGGCTGGAGTTGGTCCACTCCCGAGGCGGGAGTGAACCTACTCCGACAAGCGTTGGCCCTCAGTCATCAGGCCGGTTTTCCGGCGATGTTTACAGCCCTGCCCCTGAGTCGAGCCGCCGAGATGCGATCGCATCTCGGCGGACTGGAATTGCTGGACGCCCCCGCATCGATCTACGGCATCGGCTTCGATGAGCCGGGGGAGTGGTGGATTGATACGGCTGAGATCTGAACGCGGAAAGTACCGAGTTAGTTTGAGGTGCCACTGGCGGTCGCTCTGGACCGCCAGTGTTTTCGAGCGATAGCCGACTCTCGCAATGTTGCTGGTCCCCCGACACTGGCGAGTCAAAGCCCTCTCCAGTGGCACCAGACGGTGAACAGGAAGGACGGGCAGGAATGCCCGTCCTACGGTAGGACGGCCTTTCCAGGCCGGGAAAGGCCGTCTTACGGGGAGAATATTTTCGATCACCTACCTAAGATGCAGGCGATCTACCCTTCCTCGAAGACGAATCCATGGCGACTGTCACTCTCAAGAATCCGCACAGTGTTCTGGCGGCACTGCGCCATCGACCGCAAGCTGTGATTTCGGTTCGAGCCCAGCGGCGCGGCGCGGCGGATGCCTGGGCCGAGGTGGTGACGTTGGCGGAAGCGCTTCGCATTCCGGTCCAGGAGCCAGTTCCGGAGTCAGCCTCGGCCCGGTCTCGACCCGCGTTCGGGGGTCGCGTCGGCGGCAATGAAGCCACGGTTCAAGAGCTCCAGCCGCGCCCCATCAAGGGATTCTTCGAACGCACCGGAACGCCCGGCCTGTGGCTGGCGCTCGATCACATTCAAGACCCGCACAATCTCGGGGCGATCCTCCGCTCGGCCGCGTTCTTTGGCGTTCGGGGAGTGGTCTCCACACGCGATCAATCGGCTCCGCTGACCGCAGTGGTCTATGATGTCGCCTCGGGCGGTGTCGAGGGGGTGCCGATCGCCATCGTGCCGAATCTGGTCCAGGCGATCGAACTCGCCAAAGAAGCGGGCTTGTGGGTTCTCGGAACCTCTGAACACGCTCCGCGCAAACTCGCCGAGGTCGACCGGCAACGGGACTGGCTGCTCGTTCTGGGGAATGAAGAGAAGGGGCTCCGCCGACTGGTGCAGGAGCACTGCGACGAGGTCTGTTGCATCCCGCACGCGGGGGGGGATGTGCAGTCACTCAACGTTTCGGTGGCCAGCGGAGTCTTGATCGCCGGACTCACGGGGGCCATCGCCCGTTAGCAGCCGGTCCCAAGGGTCGCGATCCGGGCTGAGCTTTGGCATGATATAGAGGGTTCCAGAGCGGTGTTATCGCGTGCGAGGAGTGGACATGAAATTGATGAGCGTGGCGTCCGTGTTGTTCGGAGTTCTGTGTGTTGCCGGGGCGCACACGCCCGTCATGGCGGTCGGACCGGAGCCGGTTCTCTTATGGCCAGAGGGAGCCCCCGATGCAGTCGGGACCGAAGAGAACGACAAGCCCACGATTCAGATTTACACCCCCACAGAGAACGCCAACGGGGCGGCGATTGTGATCTGTCCGGGAGGCGGGTACGGGATCCTGGCCTATGACCATGAGGGAGCCCAGGTCGCCAAGTGGCTGAACACCGTGGGGGTGACGGGTGTCGTGCTTAAATACCGGCACTCGCCGAAGTACCGCCACCCGACGCCGCTGGGGGATGTGCAGCGGGCGATTCGGCATGTGCGCGCGAACGCGGCGGACCTCAAACTCTCGCCGACTCGGATTGGTGTGCTGGGGTTCTCGGCGGGGGGGCATCTCGCCTCGACCGTCTCCACGCACTTCGACGCGGGCCTTCCTGAAGCGAAGGATCCGATCGATCGCATCAGTTGTCGGCCCGATTTCTCCGTGCTGTGCTACCCGGTGATTAGTATCCAGGCCGACTACGCTCACAAGGGGTCTGGTCAGAACCTGCTGGGGGACCGGGCGGAGAATGCGGAACTCCTGAACAACCTGTCGAACGACACGCAGGTCACCGAAAAAACGCCGCCCGCCTTTCTCTTCCACACCACCGAGGACACTGCCGTCGCCGTGCAGAATGCGTTGGCGTACTACTCAGCCCTCGTGAAGCACAAGGTTCCCGCCGAGATGCACATCTACCAGAACGGCCCACACGGGGTGGGGCTGGCCGATGGAGAGCCGGGAGCGAAGAACTGGCGGGTGGAGTTGGCGGCATGGCTGCGGACGAATGGTTTTCTGTTCGATGGCCAGCGAGCCGAGGTGACCGGTACGGTCAACCTGAACGGCCAGCCGCTGCGGTGGGGGTCGATCGCCTTGGAGTCGGACATTCCGAATGCACCGACAGCCTGGGCGATGGTTTCGAGCGGCAAGTTCTCGATCCCGGCTCATCGCGGGGCGGCCGCGGGCACTTGCCGGGTCGTGGTTCGCAACATGGGATCGGTGGAACCACGGGCGACGATCGAGGACATTCAAATCGTGGGGCCGTCCGGTCTGGTCTTCGAGGTGAAAGCGGGCCAGAAGAATGACCTCGCCCTCGAATTGAAGTCGGAATAACGATGGGCCGCACGATTGCCATCGGCGACATTCACGGATGCGACACCGCACTCGAGGTGTTGCTGCGCGAACTCCAATTGCAATCGGACGATGCCGTGATCGCCCTTGGGGATGTGATCGATCGGGGGCCCGATTCGAAACGGTGCATCGAAATCTTGCTCGCCCTGAAGTCGAAATGTCAGTTCCAGCACATCATGGGAAACCATGAAGAGATGATGCTTGACGCCCTCTACGGAGGGGAATGGAAGGACGCCTGGCCGCGCTATGGCGGGTTGGAGTTTCTGTACTCCTACGGCGGGAGCTTTGCAGGTGTCCCCCCTGAGCACCTCGACTTCATTCGGGGCGGTCGCGACTTCATCGAAACGGAAACCTCGATCTTTTCGCATGCCACGGTACAAGGGGAATATCCCCTGGCCGTGCAGGACAAACACTGGCTCCGCTGGAGCCGCTTCACATCCCGCACAGCCCCCCATTACTCCGGCAAGCGGGTGATCTGCGGCCATACGGCTCAGCCGTCCGGGCTGCCGCTGGTGATCAACGGGTGGGTCTGCATCGACACTTGTGCCTATTGCGATGGCGGGGCTTTGACCGCCCTGGATGTCGACAACGATCTCGTGTACCAGGCCGAACAGTCGGGCAAGTATCGCGGCTGCTATCCGTTAGAGGACTTTGTCGGATGAAACGTCGCGATCCGAAGAAGCACAAGAAGCTGTTTCAGCGACCCGCGGGGCACACGCCTCCTCCGGAGTTGTTGACATCCACGCCCCATGCTGCGGTCACGGCGCCGGTCCGCGTCACGGCAACGCGATACTCTGCCACCGACATCCAAGAGCGAGATTTGAAGTCGCCGCAGGAGATCGCGGCGCTCCGTGAGCCGGGATCGATCTTGTGGATCAACGTCGACGGGATCGGTGATCCCCAGTGGCTGCATGCGATTGGCGAGTCGTTCGGCCTGCACCCACTGGCGCTGGAAGATGCCGTCCACGTCCACCAGCGGGCCAAGGTCGAAGAGTACGACGACCACCTCTTTATCGTCGTCCGGATGATCGCCCCGAGTGACCGACTTTCCACTGAACAGGTGAGCCTGTTTCTCGGCAAAGACTTCGTGGTCACGGTCCAGGAACTCCCCGGTGGGGACTGCCTCGACTCGGTCCGCCAACGGCTCCGCACCAGCCAGGGACGCATCCGTCGGAGCGGGCCCGACTATCTCGTCTATGCCCTCATTGATGCCGTCATCGACAGCTACTTCCCGGTGCTCGAGCGCTACGGGGAAGAACTCGATGCGCTCGATGCCAGCGCCGACGGGGCCTCTCCCGATCTGTTTGATCGTCTGCACACGATCCGCCAAGAGTTGCTTCAACTGCGGCGGGCCGCCTGGCCGCATCGCGATGCGTTGAACCTTTTGCAGCGTCACGAGTCGGACCTGATTGCCGAGGGGACGCGCATCTTCTTTCGCGACTGCTACGACCACTCGATTCAGATTATCGACGTACTGGAGACTCAGCGCGAAATGTGCGCCGACATGCGTGACTTGGTCCTGACGATGGTCGGCCAGCGCACGAATGACATCATGCGTGTCCTGACCATCATGTCGACGATCTTCATCCCGCTCAGCTTCATCGCGGGCGTCTACGGGATGAACTTTGATACCCAGGCTTCGGCGTGGAACATGCCGGAACTCGGCTGGAAGTTCGGATACCCGTTCGCTCTCGGCATCATGGCGACCACGGCGGGAGTGCTGTTAGTCTTCTTCTATCGCAAGGGATGGCTCCGACGGCAAAAGTCGGTGTGAACCTTCTCGCCAGCAATTCCTCTTGAACTCGGCTTGATCCATGAACAAACCTCTCAGCGTCCAGTCGATCGCTCTCAGCATCCTCGGGGCCGCGATCGGCGGATGCATCGGGTACTTCGCCTTCCATTGGATCTGGCGACAAGGGTTCTATGCGATCCTCATTCCGCCCGCCTGCCTGGGACTCGGGGCGGGTTATCTGGCCCGGTGCCGGTCACAGCCGTTGGCGATTGCTTGCGGTGTCGCTGGGTTGGCTTTGGTGATCTTTACTGAGTGGCGTCACGCCCCGTTCCTGGCAGACCCGAGCCTGCTCTTTTTGGTGACCCACATTCACCAGAAGGCCCCCATCAAGCTGCTCCTGATGGGGTTGGGTGTCTTCATGTGTTACCGACTGGCGCTGGGAATGGACCGGGGAGCGGAGGAAGAGTCGCGAGCCGGTCAAGACTGAATTCTGCCTCGGTCCGCTAGTGCATTTTTTGAATTGGTGTTGAGTTCACCCTGAGCCTTCAGCTATCAGCAATCAGCCAGTCCGCCACTGCGGAAGTCCGAATCGCAATTCGCACTCGTCCCAGGAACGCCCCTGCTTCCGCCCTGAAAGGGCACCGACATACCAGCCTAGGGCAACGCCCTGGGAGTCGAGTCCGCCTTGCTCGCCAAGCCCTGAAAGGGCGGCACAAAGCGAGGCCCAGCTCTGTTTCGCCCGTGAATGGCTGGGCATTCAGCCCTTTTCGAATTTCCGGGCGGGCGACTTTCCCAGGGGCGTTGCCCCTGGCTAGGCGAACGGCTGGCCCCTTGGGCCGAAAGAGGGAAGTTGGGCGACTTCCGCTTTGGGTGATGCATGAATTCCGCAGTGGAGAACTAGGTCTCGGAGATCAAAAGGTCCGTGCCACCCCGAATCGATAGAGCACATCCTCCTCAATCTCCATTAGAAACTCGGGCGTCAGTTCACTCCGCGATACCCAGCGGGCGGGTTGAATCGGGAGCTTCTCGGTCTCCACACCTCCGTGATAAGAATGGACGAAGATCCCGACCCAATCGGCGGTCCGGTTCTCGATCACGGCTTGGATGAATTCGATCCAGCGATCGATCTCCGGCCAAGGACCATGCGTATGGCGAAAATTCCGCTCGCGGCTACGTTCCCGGCTGGCTCGGGTTTCTTCGAGCCAGCGTGCGATGCGGGCCTCACTCCATCCCCGTTTGCGGAACTTCTTGATGTCTCGCGGCTCATCAGTTTCGACGGACAAGGCACGCTGTGCCGCCCCTGCTCGGCAACCGAGTTCGGTTCCGCAGTCACACATCTTGCGACAGGTAGAAAAGTAGTGCTCGTCCGGGAGCAGCAGGCCGGAGGACACCGAGGGGTTGTCAATCGGAACCCACTTCAGAAGCGAACGCTTCGCGAGTTGGCGAAGGGCATGATCATCGCGTATCCGACCACCCGTGGCGGTGATGAATTGGCACATGGGATCCCCCTTTCGAAGTCATACGCCCTCCCAGCCCAATGTGACTGGTCACTGGTGATGACACTGCATCGCTCCAATCGGTGCGAAGAATGATCACCGGATTCTCTCAATCGGCGAAACTTCCTGCGATGGCCGGTGTTTACTGTTCTAGAGAGACGGGATAGGTTGAGCGGTACAGCCTTCCTTCGAAGGTGGGACGTGGCTTGGAACAAGATGGTGATGTGATGAATCAGCCGCCGTTGCGAACGCTCTTCGGACTGCTCATGGCGAGCTTGCTGGTCGTCGTCGCGTGGGGCGAGCCGCCCGCGAAGCCCGAATCGCCAGCCGCATTGACACCGACCAGCAAGCAGCCCCTCCCGGCTCAGCGTGAGGCACTGGCCCATTGGAATGGTCTCATCGGTGGCTGGCGCGGGACGGGCCAGCCGCGTCGTGGTTCGCCGACGGGGGCTTGGCGCGAGGACACCGCGTGGGCCTGGAGTTTTGCCCCCGAGGAGTCGGCGCTGGTGGGCACGGTCTCGAAGGGGAAGCTGGCGGCGACCTTGAAGATGACCGCCGGGGCGAAGACAGGAGAATACCAGATCGTCTGGACCACCCCGGAAGGAATCGCGCGAACCCTGACCGGGAAGATCGACGACGGGAAGCTCGTCTGTCTCTCCGAGGCGGACAAGATGCACGAGGTCTACCGGATCACCCTGACGGCACTCAATGAGCAGCGGACGTTAATCCTCTTCGAGAAGCGCCGCGACGAGCAGCAATCGTACACCCGCATCGCCGAAGTCGGCTATACCCGCGAAGGGACTCGCCTGGCAGCGGCAGGGGGAGGCCAGCCGGAATGCGTCGTGACCGGCGGTCTGGGGACGATCAAGGTCGAACACGCGGGGAAGACCTACTATGTCTGCTGCACAGGATGCCAGCAGGCCTTCCTCGACGATCCCGAAGCGATCCTCGCGGAGTACAAAGCCCGGCGCGAGAAGGAGAAGTCTGGAAAGTAGCCGACAACGTTACAGTGCCAGCAGCTTCGCCAACAAAAAGTCGTTCTCCGTACTGTACTTCTCGGACTTGGAAGTCCCGGGAATGATGAGATGGCATTCGTGGCCCAGCATGTCCGACTTTTCCTTGAGTTTGACGCCGTAGACGGGGTGATGGATTCCGTGGCCCGCGTCTTTTGAAGGCAGAGTCATATCTGCGCCATAGGTCATGAACAGCGGAGGATCGCTCGCGTCGGCATGGTTGTAAGCCGAGTATTCTTTGTAGAGCGCCTCGTGTTTTTCATAGTTCTGAAGAGCCCCCTCGATCGTCGCTTCGCCGACGGCCATGTTGATCATTCGGTGCTTGAGGACGTTCGGCCCCAGCCACCCCTCGATCACCTTCGGGTCGATCGAAGTCTGGCCAGCGGTCACTGCTGCGGCGCAGACGCGCGTCGATTGGCGAAGGACCGGATCGGCCGCAATCGGATCGGCTAGATCGGCATGCAACAAGAGCCACATCGAAGTGCAGGCCCCAGCGCTCTCGCCAGTCAGGGCGATCCGGTTCGAATCGATGTTCCACTCGGTCTTCGAGCGAATGAATTGAATGGCCCGGGCGGCATCAAGCACGGGGACCGGCAGCGGGTGCTCCCCGGTCAGTCGATAATTGATCGCCGCACAGGAGATACCCTTGTCAAGAAACGGCTGGTAGCGGGAGGTATCCTGCTGCTTATCGCCGCCGATCCAACCGCCGCCATGAATGTAGACCAGCAACGGGCGCGGGCCATCGCCGGGGGCCTTCCAGAAGTCGATCACGTTCAGCGGATCGGATCCGTAAGCGACGTTCGCCTCCGTGGGATCAATCTGAGGTGGGGCAAGAGGTTTCTTGTCAGGCGTCTTCGGAGGGTCAGCCGCCCTGACTCCAGTCGTCATGGCGAGCGAAATGAGAGTGACGACGAACACAAGCAACTTCATCACGGGACTCCCGGTAGCGATGAGCCAGACGAAAGGTCCACGGCCCTTGGACAAGGCCATCGAGTCTACTCACCGTGACCAGGCATCGCGAACGATGGGGCAGCCCCCCTTTGATTCGGCTTGAGGCGGTGGTTGAGGGTTCGGACTCTCGGCAGTAGAGTGTCTGTCGCTAGAGCAGTTCACGAATGGCTGTGCGGATGAATCGTAGAACGGACGCCTACGTCCGTTCGCTCGGACCGAGGGGTCCAAACTACGGTGGCCGCACATCGTTTTGTGAAATGCTCTCGTCGCCATCGGAATCACAGGCTGTGTAGTTCGCACGTCGCCACGATCGAGGATTTATGTCTGGCTTCCGCAATCAACTCGGTTTCGGTCTGCAACTGGCAGCCCTGACCTTTCTGCCGCTCTTGATCCTGTGGCAGCTCAACTTCGGCTTCCGCTTGCTGTGGATGCCGCTGTTGACCGTCGCGGGAATGATGGTCTTCTGGGCTGGGCACCGGCTGCGTGATAAGGTGTAGTCGTCAGAAATCTTACGAATTCTGCGACCCTATCATTCAGGAAGACTCCATGACCACACCTCCCGATCCTCAGAAGACGCTCGACTTGGCCATTGCCGCTCCCGCTGGCGGGGATGGGGATGTCACAGCCCGGATGGCGGGCGGGTTGATCGACATGAATCTGTCGGTTTCCCCTCGCAAGAACCCAGTGCCGGTCGCCCTCCGCAATCTGGCCAAGGCGCTCAATCTGGCCCTCAAGCAGGACTTTCTGGAGACCGACCTCGACACGGTCTACAAAGCCGCTCGAGTCTGGAAGGGGACGGTGCAGATCATCCACAAGGACTTTATCGGTCTGGGGGACGGGCTGTTTGCTTCGGTCGGTCGAGTGGCCAAGTCGGTCCAACTCACTCTGCGCGGGCCGGACGCCGGTTCCCCGGAAGGGGTCGAGTGGATTGCCCAGCATGGGCCGAGTGCGTTTCGTGGTTTGCTGGGATTGATCGGGCGGAAGCTGAACTTCTTGCAGGAGTATGAAGACAAGGTTCCGATGTACGTCGAGATGACTCTGGACCGTTTGGAGGCTCGCCGGATGATTACCGACTGGCATCGCGAGGAGTGGAAGATTACGACGACATCGATTGGACTCGATGCCGTGCTCGAGCCAGTGGAGAGTGTCTTGCAATAGTCGTGGATCGCTCCGCGATCCAACGTGGGTTCGCGGAGCGAACCACGACTCATATTTCGGTGCGGATCGCTCCGCAGCGACGGGATCATCCGTTGTTTGCCCCTCTTGGAATGAGTTGTCGATGTCAGAGGCCCCGCCCCTTCCAGAGCCCCCTCGCCCGCTGCCGGATCCCCTGCCCGACCCGCTCCAACGAAACTGGGTCTGGTGGGTGCTGCAAGAGCCCTGCCAGCTTCTGTTTACGATCTGGTTCCGCTATCGAGCCCAGGGAATTGAGAATCTTCCTGCGGGGGGCGGGTTATTGCTGATCAATCATCAAAGCTTCCTCGACCCACTGATGGTGGGACTGCCGCTGAAGCGTCCCGTGAGCTTTCTCGCGCGGGACAACCTGTTCCGTGTCCCGGTGGTGGGGTGGATTTTAAGAAGCACACACGTGATGTCGATTCGCCGTGAGTCGGCGGGGACAGAGAGCATTCGGGAATCGGTCCGGCGAATGGAACATGGGTTACTCGTGGGGATCTTCCCCGAGGGAACGCGATCCGAAGATGGTCACCTCGGTGACCTGAAGCCGGGCTTTCTGGCACTGATTCGCCGCACCAAGGTGCCGGTCATCCCAGTGGCTGTCGCGGGGGGATATGATGCCTTTCCGCGCGGAGCTTGGTTTCCCCGACCGCGAGCGATCCGCGTCGTGTTCGGCCCCCCGCTTGATCCGGTTCGCTTGGCTGAACTCAACCAAAAGGGACGCGAAGCCGAGTTGATTGCCTGGACCGCCGCAGCGATCCAACAATGCCTGGACCAAGCCAACCAGATGCGAACCGGGTGAGCCTGTGGAGAGAGAGATGCGTCCCATTGCGTTCTGGTTCACAGCGGCAGTTGTGCTGGTCACGACCGGTTTGCTGTCGCCTTTGCGGGTTACCGCTGATGAGCCCGCGAAGTTCTTTCGCGGCATCAATCTCAATGGTCCGTCCGTCGTCATCGACAGCCAGACCTGGGAGGGAGCCGACTCCGCGAATTACGCATCGAACGACAAAGCCTTCGAGAACCAAACCGTCTCGCTCATTCCCCCGACCGACTCCGAGCGGGCCCAGATGATCCGCAGCAGCCGCTGGGGTGGGAACTCGATTACCCTGACAAATGTGCCGAACGGAAAGTTCTCAGTGCTGCTCTATGTCTGGGAAGACAACAACAGCGAGACGTTCTCGGTCTCCCTGAACGGCAAGGTCGTTGCTCCTGCTGTGAAGAGCGGGAACGCCGGAGAGTGGCAGCGGCTCGGTCCGTGGCCGGTCGTAGTCAGCGATGGGACGATCAAGCTCACGAGTCAGGGCGGAGCGGCGAACTTCTCGGGAGTCGAGCTCTGGAACGGACTACATGATGGCTCCGCTCCCTGGGAGCTAACGCCGGAAGGGTTGGCGTTCTTCGAGAGCCGGATTCGCCCACTGCTGATCAGGCACTGTTATGAGTGCCATAGCGCGGAATCGAAAGAGGTCCAGGGCGATCTGCTGGTCGATTCGCGACATGGTATTCGGCAAGGCGGGAGCCTTGGACCGGCAATCGTACCCGGTGATCTGGCGAAGAGTCTGCTGATCAAAGCGGTGGCTTATACGGACAAGGATCTCCAGATGCCGCCGGAGGGAAAACTGGCCGATGAGGAGCTGGCCGACCTCAAGACCTGGGTGGCGATGAATGCCCCCGATCCCCGGTCGGAGAAAACTTTCGCTCCTCGGAATGCCAACGTCGACTGGGAAAAAGGTCGCGACTTCTGGTCGCTAAAGCCGCTCGTGGCCCCAGCCCTTCCCAGCGTCAAGGCGACTGCCTGGCCGGTCAGCGATCTCGACCGGTTCGTCCTCGCTCGGTTGGAGAAGGCCGGTCTCGCACCCGCTCCCGATGCGGACAAGCGCGTGCTCATTCGCCGGGTCACGTTTGATCTGATCGGACTGCCACCCACGCCGGAAGCGATCGACGCCTTCCTGACCGATGAATCCCCAGAGGCGTACCGCAAGGTCATCGACGGGTTGCTCGCCTCACGGCAGTACGGCGAACGCTGGGGCCGACACTGGCTCGATGTCGTTCGGTACTCGGATACTGCCGGGGACAACTCCGACTTCCCGGTCCCCCAGATGTACAAATATCGCAACTGGGTCATTGAGGCCATCAATCGTGATCTGCCGTATGACCAGTTTGTGACGGAACAACTCGCGGGGGACTTGCTGGGGGATCAGCCTGCTGGCCCCCTTACCCCCAACCCCTCTCCCCGGGGGAGAGGGGAGCTGGAGGATGCTGAGGAGTTGCGGAGGCAGCGGCTGATCGCCACCGGCTACATCGCCAATGCCCGGCGGTTCGGGTCGCGCGTCGATGACTACCCGCAGCATCTGACGATCGAGGACACGCTCGACAACCTGGGACGGACCTTCCTGGCCACGACGATCAACTGTGCCCGCTGCCACAACCACAAGTTCGACCCGATCACAGCCGATGACTACTACGCACTCTATGGAATCTTCCATAGCACGCGCTATCCGTGGCCGGGGATTGAACTCGATCAACAGCAACGGAACCTGATCCCGCTCGCCTCCGCTGAGGAGGTCGCTCGGATTCAGAAGGAACGCGAAGAGCAGCGGGCGACACTGAAGGCCGCAGTCGATCGGCTTAAGCAGGTGTTTGAATCGCTCAAAGATCAGGCCGACGATGACCCCGCGAAGAAGGCAGCGGAGAAGGATCTCGAGATCGCCGACAAGGCGCTCTCCGATCATGAAAAGGCCGCCCCCGCCTACGAACTGGCCTACGCCGTGGCGGAGTCCCCCACGATCGAAGATGTCGCGGTCCAGCTCAAGGGTGACCCCGCTCGCCCGGGGCCGATCGTGCCTCGGCGGTTCCTCGAAGTGCTCCACGGGACCAAGCT
>JAYSVZ010000525.1:0-4339 GCA_043718305.1 Planctomycetota bacterium
CTGCGAGCCACCGACCTCAACGGCCACTGGCACCAAACCTGGAAAACCCTCGCCCTGGTCACCTGAACAGTGGACTACCACCATTGGACGAATGCACCCGGTTGCCGGCGATGATCTGTTCACCGCTCAAGAGCGCCGACGCGGGTTGCCGATCGGGAACCAGACGAGCCAGTTCTTTGGCAATGTGTACCTCAATGCACTCGATCATTTCATCAAAGAGCAGTTGGGCCGCAAGGCGTACCTGCGTTACGTAGATGACTTCGTGATCCTGGGGAGCAGCCCGCAAGAACTGGCCGAGGTTCGCGATGCGATTGAAGAGTTCTTGCGGAGCCTGCGGCTGTGGCTGCATCCCCGGAAGCGGGTGATCAGCAGGGTGGAGAATGGCATCCGGCTGTTGGGTTATCGGGTGTGGCCCGAGCGGATCGAGTTGACACCGGAGAGCGTGGTGAAGTTCCGGCGAAGGATGCGGCGCTATCAGGATTATTTCGGGGACGGTCGGTTGTCGATGTCTGGACTGACTCAGCGGGTTCGGGCGTGGATCGGTCATGCCCGGTTCGCAGACGGGGAGGAGTACCTGCGGCGACTGCTGGGTGATATCGTGTTCCGCCGGAGAACGGTCGAATCGTCGTGTCCTGCGCGGGGGCTCGTGGAACAACAACGCCAGGAACACCCGCTCCGCCAACCGGAACAGGAACACGCCCGACAATCGGAACAACAACACAGGGTTCCGTATCGTGAGCACAGCGCTGCGCCGCTTGTGGCGACACAGGGGACGCCTGACCCGAACGTGGCGGTTTACGGACCGTCGCGGTGAGTCGTTGTGCAGTCCAAGACCGTTCCCCCGTGTCGCGACGAAGTGTTGTGGCCAAAAGAACGTGAGAACCGGCGGGGCTGGTAGCGCAAGCGAACACTCCGCCGGTTTTGTTTGTGCTACGGAACCGCGATCTCGGCTTCCGCCTCTCTGCCTGAGTTCGGACTGAGCCCAGTGGACGGAGTCCGAAGAAGCAGCGAGCGTAGCCAGGAACGCAGGCCCGTAGGGAGTGGGCGGATGCCCCGACCGGAGGAGCCGGAGTGGAGGAGTAGGGAATCAAGAGCGTATAAGCTACCGATAGAAACAGAACCCGGAACATATTCCTCACCGAGAGTCTCTCCCCAAGGGCCCACCGATGACAACCAGCAACCGCCAGCCCCATCCGTCCTCCCTGTCCGGCTTGCCGACAACACCTCCGGCGGCACCACGCGAGGCACCAGTCGCGCCCGCAGCTGCATCACGCGACACCGCGCACACGCTGAGCGGGCAGGACACTGTCGGTGGGGCCACAACAAGTCAAACACTCGTCGTGTCTCTCGACATTGATCGCAAGGTCTTTACCGACCGGTTCGATCTCCTCGCGGAACTCGGTGTCGGCGGGATGGGACGGGTGCTGAAGGCGTTGATCGTAAGCTGCAACGGGCTGTAGCCGTCAAGCGGATCAAGGCAAACCTCGCCAATGAGCCACAATTACTGCAACGATTCCTGCGCGAAGCGCAGCTGGCGGCCCGCATCAATCATGCAAGCGTTGTGACCGTGTACGACATCCTCGCCGATGATGAGGGTTTGTATCTGGTGCTGGAGTATGTCGAGGGAGAGAGTCTGGCCAAACGATTGGAGCAGGGAGCCCTGGAGTGGCGTCAGGCGATCAAGCTTCTGCTCCCGATCTGCGACGCTGTGGCGGCGGCCCATTTCCAAGGCGTCATCCATCGTGACATCAAGCCCGCGAATATCCTGGTACCCATAAGCGGCCCGGCCAAGCTGGCGGACTTTGGCATCGCGAGGCAGATCGACAGCACCGGCTTAACGCTGTCGGGCGTGATGGTAGGGACGCTGTATTACATGGCTCCCGAGCAGCAGCGGTGCGGGAAATCGGCGACGGAGAAGTGCGACCTGTATAGCCTCGCGGCGACCGCCTACCACGTGATCACCGGTGAGATCCCGATCGCGATTCGAGAGCACCGGATTCCCGAGCCGGTTCGCGAGCTGTTAATGAGGGCTCTGGAACCAGACCCGGCGGGACGACTGGAATCTGTCCGTCACTTCCGAGAGGCCCTGGCCTCGCTGCTCAGCCCGGTTGCTCATTCCAACGGCAAACCTGATCGTAATGAGGGGCAGTTGCCGCGGGCTCAGCCAGTGACCACGGTGGCGAAGCCGGTCCTGATTCGCACAACCCAAGTTGCATCCCAAGAGCAGGAGCGATGGATGTCGCTGCTCGGAATGACGAGTGCATCGGTATCAATCCTGAATCATCAGTTTCGGGTGGTGCCACCAGGTGAATTCATCATGGGAGCACCGACCGAAACTCGCGAGGCCGATGCGGACGAACGCCCCCAGATTCGCGTGCAGATTCCGGAACCGTTGCTTGTGATGGATTTCCCCGTGACGGTTAGCGACCTCCGCGAATTATCAGATGAACTGTTGGAGTCACCGGCTTGGCAGGCCTGGCAACGAGAAGCCAGTCGGCAGGTTGCCGATCATCCTGCGGTGGAGGTCGGACTGCCCTTGATCACCGCGTTCTGCGATGCGTTTCGAAGTCGCACTCAGATTGAAGTCCGGCTGCCCACGGAAGCGGAATGGGAGTATCTAGCACGGGCGGGGAGTCCACATCGATTCTGGTGGGGGGAAGAGTTTCATCCCGCACATGCCGTCTTCATAGGCACGGCCCCCGCACCCCGTGATCCCCGGCGTCAGAACGCCTGGGGACTGATCGACACGTTGGGAAATGTCTGCGAATGGACATCGAGCGAGTTTGCGGCTCTTTCGACGCGAAAATGCGAGCTGGCTTCGCCTCCGGTTCAAGCCGCGATCGGCTATCGTGTGGCACGCGGAGGCAGCTATCGCGAGCGGGACTCCCGGCAATTGCGGGTTAGCGCCCGGCTGCGAGTGGCTTCTGGGTCGACCTCGAACTATCTTGGGTTTCGGCTCGTCGCTCCGGCCCGGAGTCTGACGCAAGCTGACCTCCGTGTGGACTGATTCTCCATGACTTCTGCCTCTCCGCAAGACGATGACCCGTGGGCCAGCTTTGGCGCGGCGTTCGGTGAACCACCCGAAGCCCCTCCGCCATCCCCGGACGTACAGAGTCCGCCCCAAATGGAGCAGCCCGTGGCCTCTCTTGGCGGCCTCGCGGAAAGATCGGCCCCAGCGGTTCCGGATGAAGAGCTGGCGGGGATGCTGTCACAGCTGGAGGATCTTTTTCCAGCGATCTCAAGTTCGCTCCCCAGAGCTGCAGCACTCCCATGTGTTGAGTCGTTATCGGGAGTCAATTCGTTTCTGGGAGCCCTGTCACGGCCTGGGCTGCCAAAGGGGCCGGCCCCGCTGGTTCCCCAAGCGCGGACCCTGCCGGTTCCCGGTCTCCCTGTGCATTCCTCCCCCATCGCATCCTTAATGCAGATGCCTGTTTCGTTAGCCTCAGCAGTCGGTAATGTCCGACTGGAGTATCGAGGCAGCTCCAGCTTAAAAGTGAATCATCGTGCGGTTTTGACGTTACGACTGCATGCCACAGAGAGCAGCTCTCGATGCCATGTCTGCGTCAAGTCCTCCATGTTTGAGGCCCCTCAAGAGTTCCCGATCAATTGTCCGACGCCCGGGCAGTATGAGATTACCACTCTGCGACTTTCGCCGCGCGAGGCAGGGGATCATGATGTGCAGTTTGAGCTGACTGTCGCCCGGCCTGCGAAGGCGACAAGTTCCCAACGCTTGTCGTCTTCGGAGAGTGTTCGATGCCCCAACGGGTTACGACGACGGACCTCACGAAGGCGACAAATCTGCCTGTGTGAGGGGGGCTTGTCGCCTTCGCGAGGAAGCCTCTCCCCCCACCATCGCGACCAAGGGACGATCGACGATCCATCACGCCCCCACGTACCAGGATCGCGTCAGTGGCGACATGTTGGCATGGGGCGAACAAGTTGTCGCCCGGACCAGCATCACTCCTGCACGGGGCATCGAGTGTGATTTCGAGTTCCGTCCGATCCCGAGTGATCGAGACCAACGGTCTTCGAAATCGGCGCGCAGCGAATCAACCGACCAAGACCGACCACGCTGTTCTGGTCGGATGGTTGAATGACCCGACCAGACCCGACCAAAACGGTTTGGTCGGATGCCCCGACGACCCGACCCGACCAGCCTATATACATAGGCTGGTCTGGTCGGGTGGATCGATCGCCGGTCGGGGCGACTTTCGATGAATGATTTTGGTCGAGTCATTTCACCCACACACTCCATACCGTGCATCCATGAACTCGCCGAGCAGACTACGCCCCGCCAGCTGGTCAAGAGCCTCTCGTAACGCGAGCCACCAGGACCATC
>JAYSVZ010000526.1:0-4338 GCA_043718305.1 Planctomycetota bacterium
CTATTCGATGGCGTGCCTTGGGATGTTTGCTTGCTGGGTGGCTGCTCGTCAGCGGTTGCCCTTCAGCGTCGCCGCCGCCACCGAAAGAATCCTCGGGGAGTCCGGCACCGGGGGCTAGCGCGACACCGGGAACGGAAGCGGCGATCAAGCCAGCGGTCTCCAGTCCGCTGCGGCTGACCGATCGGGCGAAAGAAGCGGGCATCGACTTCACTTACCGCGATGGACAGGAAGCGGGTTACGTCACGATCCTCGAATCGCTGGGGGGCGGTGTGGCCACGCTCGACTTCGACCGGGACGGGGCGATCGACATCCTGGCTGTCGGTGGGGGGAGTTTTCCTGGTCCTCGACAACTGGCGGGACTGGCTCCCGGTTTCTATCGCGGGCTCGGCGATTGGAAGTACCGAGAGGCGACCGGACTGGCCGGGTTCGACAAGTCGCGCTACTACTCGCACGGCGTGGCCGCCGGAGACTACGACAATGATGGGTTTCATGATCTGTTGGTCACCGGTTACGGCGGCGTCCAGTTATGGCACAACCTCGGCGATGGAACGTTTGAAGACCTGACGATCGCCGCCGGGCTGACCGATCCCCTGTGGAGCAGTAGCGCAGCCTTCAGTGATTTCAATGGGGATGGTGTGGTCGATCTCTACATCGCGCACTACGTCAACTGGAGTTTCGATAACGATCCGATCTGCGCGGCCCCCGTCCCCGGTAAACGCGAAATCTGTCCACCGCGTCAGTTTGATGGCTTGCCGGACATTCTTTATCTCGGCCAGGGTGAAGGGACTTTCACCGATGGATCGAAGGCTGCGAAGCTGAACCTGGATGGGAAGGGGTTAGCGGTGATGACCGCGGATGTCGATCTGGATGGGGACCAGGACATCTATGTTTGCAACGACACCGTGCCGAACTTCCTCTATCGCAATGATGGCCACGGCGTCTTCGAAGATGTCTCCCTCGCCAGCGGGTCGAGCATGAGCGAAGACGGCGTTCCCGAGGGGAGTATGTCGATCGACCTGACCGACTTTGATCTGGATGGACTCCCCGACATGTGGGTCTCCAACTTCGAGCGCGAGGCGTTCGCCCTCTATCGCAATCTCGGCAACTGCTTCTTCCAGCACGTCAGTCGCCAGACCGGGATCACAGCCGTCGCGGGCCTCTATGTGAGTTGGGGGACCATGTTCCTGGATGCCGACCTGGATGGCGATGACGATGTGTTCGTGTCGAACGGGCATGTGATTCGTTACCCGGTGAATGCCCCCGTGAAGCAGCGACCGCTGGTCTTTGAGAACCGGGCGGGCCGCTTTACCAATGTGACTGACACGACGGGAGACTATGGCCAGCACGACTACAATGGGCGCGGGATTGCGCTGGCTGACCTGGATGAAGACGGGGACCAGGACATCGTCGTCTCGCACGTCAACGCCCCGCTGGCGGTGCTCGACAATAGCACCCAGCGCAATGGTCATCACTGGTTAAAGCTCCGCCTGGTGGGCCGAACAGGCGTCCGGGATGCGATCGGAGCGCGAGTCACTCTGAAGACTGCCAATGGCCGCACGCAGACCCGCCAGATCAAAGGGGGCACCAGCTACGCCTCGGCCAGTGACTACGCTCTGGTGTTCGGTCTAGGCTCCAGCGACAAGATCGCCCAAGTCGAAATCGACTGGCCGGGTGGGAAGCGGCAAACAGTGACCGATGTGGCCATCGACTCGACGCTCCGACTGGTGGAACCTCGCGAGTAAGCCTTCGCCGGGAGTCCTTTCACACGACGATTGATGACCTGCCTCGGAGACTCTTCATGCCTGACTTAGCCGATGGTGAATCGATCGAGATGCAAGGTTCCGGCGCGAAGCCGTATGTCCTTAAAAACTCGGGTGGGGTCTACTCGTGCTCCTGTCCGGCGTGGCGAAATCAATCGAAGGCAATCGAGCAGCGGACCTGTAAACACATCCGCAAGCTACGTGGTGATGCCGAAGAAGAGGCCCGCATCGGCGGGGCCTTGCCGCAGCGGCCCGTGAAGAAGACAACAGCCGACGGCGAAGAGGTCGCCGGTCCGCCGGTGTTGCTGGCCGAATCGTGGGACAATGCGTTGGATCTCTCCGGCTGGTGGATGAGCGAAAAGCTCGACGGAGTGCGGGCCTACTGGGACGGGCAGCAGTTCTCCATGAAACTGTTGTGACCTCAATGGAGTGTCTCCCGAGATCCCGCATCTGGTCCGTACTCGTGAAATGACTGGCCCCATGAACACTCACTTCCTCGACGAACACTTCGCCCTGACTCGTCGCTTCTTCTTGAAGGCGGGGGCGATCGGACTCGCGGCGACTTCCGTGATCGCGCCGCTTCGTGCGGAAGAGTCATCCTCGCCCAGACTCGCGAAAGCGGATGACCCCGCTAAGGCGGGCGTCAGTCCGGATCCGTACTTCACCCCCTCGTCCGATTTTCGCGATGTCTCCCGAGGCAAGCCGCTCCCGCATGCTTTGCCGGAGGAGAAGAAGGCCGCCGTCGGACTGACCCGCGAGACGTGGCAGCTCGAGGTACTCTCCGATCCCGACCATCCCGCCAAGCTTGGCCAGCAGTTCACGAAGGCCGATCAGACTGCCTTCGATTTTGCCGCGCTATTAAAACTCGGCGAGCAACACGCAGTTCGATTTCCCAAGGTGATGACCTGCCTGAATCTGGGCTGTCCGCTCGGGATGGGGCTGTGGGAGGGGGTTCCGCTGCGCGAGTTGATCTGGCTCACGAAGCCGCGTGAAAACCTGCGACGGGTCTATTACTACGGCTATCACAACGACGACCCCGCGCAGATGTTTCGGAGTTCCCTGCCCATCGGTCGCGTGCTGGAGGATCCCCTCGGTCTGCCGCCGGTGATCCTGTGTTACAAACTGAATGGCGAGTGGCTCGATGCCGAGCGCGGTGGACCGGTGCGGATCGTGGTCCCCGAGGCGTACGGCTTCAAATCGATCAAGTGGTTGAGTCACCTCTTTCTGACAAACCTGGCCACAGCCAATGATACCTATGCCGAACAGAACAACGATGTCGACAGCCCCTTGAAGACCTTTGCCGCGACGATCGCCGTGCCCACCGAAGTGCAGGCGGGCGAACCCATCCCCGTTTCCGGTTACGCCCAGGTCGGCATCTCGGGACTTTCCAAGGTCCAGGTCTGGGTCGAATCTCAAGCCGCTCCGCATCCCGTCGATGATCCGAACTTCATCACCGCCCCCTGGAGCGATGCCGTGTTGCTCGATGCTCCCTCGCACTGGGCCAGCTTGACCGAAGGCCGAATCCCGCCCGCGACTTTCGGTTTCGACGATCAGGGAACACCGAAGAGCTGGCCGCTACGGCTCACAAACGCCCACTGGGCCGCTCAACTGCCGGGCCTGCCCGCCGGGGAGTACACCTTTCGCTGCCGGACGATCGACGAACAAGGCCACGCCCAACCCATGCCCCGTCCATTCCGAAAATCGGGTCATGCCGCCATCGAGGCTGTGGAACTGAAAGTCGTTTGAGTGAACTCGAACAATTCCCTCCGACTCCCCTCTCTCCCGGGGGCCTGTTGAAAAAGCCCCGTGGCACGGGCGTCCCGCCCGTGAATCCCTGGGAAATCGCATGGGCGAGACGCCCATGCCACTGACTTCAACAGTCTTCCGGGAGGGGGCGAGGGACGAAACATCTACACCTGCTCTGACGGCGGGGCGATTTGCACCTGCACCGAGCTGAGCAGTTTGGTGATCTGGGCTTCCTTCTGGTCGATGAAGAAGACGTTCTCCAGGATGATGGGCCGCGCGTTGCCGCCCGCTTGTAGAATCATGCGACCAGACTTCAGGAGCATGTATTCGAAGATATCCTTGATCTCTTTGTTGATCTTCAAAGTGCTGGTCGGGTACCGCTCCAGATCGCTCAGGAAGCCGTGATGGTGCAGCAATTCATTCTGTCGCAGTTCCCAGTAATCAAACTTCGAGTTCACCATAATAAAGCCATAGATCACGAACATCCCCATCACGTAGCAGAAGTAGAACATGGCGTTCGCTTCCGGCTGCAGCTTACGCACGATGTCCGACACGAAGGGGAGCAGATTCGGGTAATATTTTGAAAGGAGCACGATCCCCAACATACAGGCGGCCACGATTGCCGCGAGCGTGACACTCGTTGTTCGAGGGAAGTCGAACGAGATGATGATCAGGTTCACGATCAGCGACATCAGAAAGATCGAGCCAGCCAGAACTGGACCCAGTGGACGGTTAGATATCGCTTTCGCAGGGGCAGGCTTCGCGACAGCGACGGGCGTGTCGGCCCCTGGATCGGCGGCGGGGGCATTCTGAACTGGTTCCGCAACGGCCA
>JAYSVZ010000527.1:0-14023 GCA_043718305.1 Planctomycetota bacterium
GAGGGGTGCTGCCTCGTCGTGACCACCGGCGGAACGGGGCCCTCGGTCCGCGATGTCACTCCCGAAGCGACCGAAGCGGTGGCTGAAAAACTCATGCCCGGGTTCGGAGAACTCATGCGGAAAGTCTCCCTCGAAAAAGTCCCCACCGCCATCCTGTCCCGACAGACAGCTGCGATTCGCGGGAAGTCCTTGATCGTGAACCTTCCCGGTCAGCCGAAGGCGATCCGCGAATGCCTTGATGCGGTGATGCCCGCGATCCCGTATTGCGTAGACCTGATCGAGGGTCCACGGTTGGAGACCAACGCGGATCGGATCGTGGCCTTTCGACCGAAGAAATGACTTCTCGGGCTGACTACGGTCTGGCATCGCGACTGCCGATTGGGATGCGATCGGAAATTGAACGCTCTTTCTCCCGCAGATATTACCTTATAGACTCATTGGAGCATCCCGAAGGATGAAACGTCTCGTCTCGAACTTCTGCCCGGCTACATGATGTCTCCCTTTGATGGCCTGTCAACGATCGATCGGATGGTGAAAGCCGTGGAACTGGTTCGCGAGCGGTTATTGCGGGCGACGGCGGCACTCGAACAGGCGGGGGTTCCGTATTGCGTAATCGGTGGCAATGCCGTCGCAGCTTGGGTGGCGAGCGTTGATCCATCGGCCACGCGGAATACACAGGATGTCGATCTACTCGTGCGGCGGTCGGACCTCGACGCAGTGCGGGCGGCGCTGGAGCCGGTCGGGTTTCGGCAGCGGCATGTCCGCGGGATCACGATGTTCCTGGATGGCGATCAGAACCGCGTGCGGGATGCGGTGCATCTGATCTTCGCCGACGAGGTCGTCCGTCCGGATGATGCGATTCCCGCCCCCGGTGTTGAGGCTTATCAACGCTTCGAGAGTTTCCGCGCCGTCCCACTGGAAAAACTCGTCGGGATGAAACTCGTCGCGAATCGCCTGAAGGACAAGGTGCATTTGATCGACATGCTCCAACTGGGGATGATCGATGCCACTTGGCCTTCGCGGTTCCATCCGGTGCTGGCGGCCCGGTTGCAAGAGTTGATCGATCATCCGGAAGAGGATCTGTTTGCGTAGTGTCCTCAACAGGTGAAGTCATGGCCTCGATTCCTTTTCATCTCACTGGCGAAGCGCTGTGGCGCAGAATGGACCGCGCTGTGGAAAAAATCCAGGAGCGTTTGGAGAAGACCGCCCGCACTCTAGAGCAAGCGGGCGTGCCCTACGCCATTATCGGCGGGAACGCCGTGCGGGCCTGGGTCGCGCAGGCCGATGAAGCCGCCGTGCGGACGACGCGTGATGTCGACATTCTGCTGCGGCGCTCCGACTGGCCCGCTGCGCTAGCAGCCATGGAAGCTGCGGGGTTCGTCTACCGCCACGCAGCTGGCATCGACATGTTTCTCGATGGCCCCGACGCCCGCGCCCGCGATGCAGTGCATGTGCTGTACGCGGGGGAGAAAGTCTACCCGACCGATCTCGTAGCCGCTCCGGATGTGACCGAATCGGTCGACATTAAGGCCCATCGAACGCTGACGCTGGAGGCGCTCGTGCGAATGAAGCTCAACGCCAATCGTCGGAAAGACCAAGTGCATGTACTCGACATGATCGATGTCGAACTGATCGACGAATCGTGGTGCGAGCGGTTCCCGCCGGAACTGGCTGCGAGGCTCAAGGAATTGATCGACAACCCCAATGGGTAAGTACAACTCACGGGGTCTCTGGAATCTTCATGAGTGACTCGCGATTGGTCCCTTCGATCATGTTCATCGGATGGCTCGGTCCACTGAACAACCGACAGAACCTGACGAATACATCAGAGGATGTCCACGAGCCACAATCGATGACCAACGACCCACGCTTTATCGAACGCCTGATCCGCAAGGCGGAGAAAGGCGGCACGCTCGATATCGCCACGATCCAGAACCTGGCTGGGGCCCTTTCGACGCCGGAGAACGTTGTGCCCTCGGGGCGGAAACGGTCTCAGGGTTCTAGTGGGTGAGTCGATCAAGCTGATCGCGGGCTTGCCTTGCGGACTGTTCGGCCTCGCCGGTCGTAGTCCCCGTGGCGGTGATGTGCCCCATCTTTCTTCCGGGCTTGGCTTCGTGTTTCCCGTAGAGATGCAGTTTGGCCGAGGGCCATTTTGCGACGGCGTTCCAGTGCGGTTCGCCGTGAGTCCACAGATCCCCGAGCAGGTTCGACATCGCCGCTGGGCGGAGTTGTTCGACCGACCCGAGTGGCAGTCCGCAGATCGCGCGCACGTGTTGTTCGAACTGACTGGTGACATGCCCTTCGATGGTCAGGTGGCCCGAGTTGTGCGGCCTCGGAGCGAGCTCATTCACGAGCAGTCGCTCATCGCGAGTCACGAAGAACTCCACGCAGAGCAGGCCGACGACTTGAAGCTGCTCCATCAGCATCCGCGTCACATCACGAGCCTCGGCCTGAATGGAGGCGGAGAGCGCATCGGCGGGGCAGATCGAGAGATCGAGAATGTGATGCTGGTGATGATTGATGATCGGACCATAGAAGACCGATTCGCCCGACTCGCTGCGGCAGCCGATGACGGAGCATTCGATCTCCAGATCGATCCACTCTTCAAGGACGGCCTCTCGCCCGTTGAGTTCACGGGCTGCTAAGGCCACATCGCCCAGTTCGCGGAGCAGCCATTGCCCCTTTCCGTCGTAACCGCCGGTGGTGGTCTTAAGGACACACGGCAGGCCGAACGCGCGAATCTGCTCCGCAAGATTGCGCGATGGGTCGATCGTCATGAACTTCGGCAAGGGAGCCCCCAGCCGGTTGAGCGTCTCCTTTTCGAGGTGACGATTCTGGGCCACTTCCAGAACGCAACGACTCGGTCGAACCCGCGTGTGCTTGAGAACTTCATCGACACAGGGGAGCGGAACGTGCTCGGTCTCGAACGTGGCGACGGCGACCAACTTGGCGAACTCGGCGACCTTGTCGAGTTCATCGAAACGCCCCACGATGGTCTGGTCGGCCCATTGAGCTGCGGGCCCGGCGGGTTCATCACTGAAGATGATGACGCGGTAACCCATGCGACGGGCGGGTACAGCCAGCATGCGACCAAGCTGGCCGCCACCCAGGATTCCAATGGCAGCACCGGGAGCAATTGCGGTATTCACGACAGCACCTGGCCCATCACTTTTTCGGCTTGTGACTGACGGAAGGCTTCCAGCTTCGCCCGCAGCTCGGGACGGCTATTGGCCAGAATGCGACAGGCCAACAGCCCCGCGTTCTTGGCCCCCGCCTCGCCGACAGCAAGAGTGCCGACCGGGACACCGCCGGGCATCTGAACAATCGAGAGCAAGGAGTCGACCCCGTGGAACCAGCGGCTGCCGACGGGGACCCCGAGTACGGGGAGCGATGTCATCGAGGCGACCATCCCGGGCAGATGAGCGGCCCCCCCGGCCCCGGCGATGATCACTTCGAGCCCGCGCGAGATGGCGGTCTGAGCGTACTCGACCATCCACTCGGGCGTCCGATGGGCCGAGACAACGCGGCATTCATGGGCGACACCGAACTCGGTGAGAATCTCCGAGGCCGGGCGCATGGTGTCCCAATCGGACTGACTGCCCATGATGATGCCGACGAGCGGCGGAGGAACAACGGACATGGAGGATCCCGGCGGGGCTGAAACCGTTCGGTCATCGAGAACGGATGGCGAGTGAGAGGTTATCCCCGTGGCGGTAGCGAATCAACTGGCGCGAGTGCGATTCGGCGAAAGGCATGTGGTGCGAAAGGCGTTCAGGATCGACGGCGCTCACTTCACCTGACAGAATATCGCGGAATCGCCACTGGAGGACACAAGCGTTGACCAATCATCGGGACTCAGGGCCAGGCGATGCCCCGCAAACACAAATCGTGCCCTTTCGTGAGGATCGGGGACCCACGATTCACGCGGCGCTCGTTCTGACCTCGGATCCCTCGCAGACTCGACACTATGTGGAACCAGAGACTCCCGCTCAATTGGGGCGATACGCCGTTGAAGGTCGCCTCGGAAGCGGTGGCTTTGGTGTCGTTTATCGAGCCTTCGATGATCAACTCCAACGGGCAGTAGCCGTCAAGGTGCCACACAAGCACCGCGTCCAATCGGAATCCGAGAGACGCCAATACCTGGCCGAGGCACAGACCGTCGCCCAGCTCGATCATCCCGGGATTGTGCCCGTGTTTGACTTCGGGGAAATGGAGGACCAGCGCTGTTACGTGGTCTCCAAGCTGGTCGATGGACAAAACCTGTCGCAAGTCCTGGCGGGCGAGCGTCTGTCGATCGAGATGATTGTGACCCTCCTGGTCTCCGTGGCGGAGACCTTGCATTACATTCACGCCCATAAACTGATTCACCGGGACATCAAGCCGAGCAATCTCTTACTCGATCAAGAGCAGCGGATCTACGTCGCCGACTTTGGGCTGGCGCTGCATGAAGCCGATGCCACTTTGCAGCACACCGGGGCGGGGACGCCCAGCTACATGAGTCCGGAACAGGCGGGTGGCGAAGGGCATCGCATCGACTATCGGACCGATCTGTACAGTCTCGGGGTCGCGATGTACGAGATGCTGACCGGGACGCGTCCGATTCAAGGGAAGAGCTTCGAGGACACTCGGCAGAAGCTGATTTCGCTCGAGCCAGCTCCCCTGGTCGATCACAATCCAGCGATCCCGGCGGAACTCAATCGCATCTGTTTGAAGCTGTTGTCGAAGCGGGCCAGCGACCGGTATCAAAGCGGTCAGGAATTGGCGGAGGATCTGAAGCATTACGAGCTCCTGAATCGTGCGGACAGTTCCGAGTCTGGGCAGCCGGTGCGAGCCATCGGGGCCGGAGCGACGGTCCCCGCCTCGCCGGGCAAGTTCATTCCGCGCGGGTTGCGGTCCTATGATCGCCACGACGCTTACTTCTTCCTCCAACTGCTGCCAGGTCCGTTTGATCGTGAGGGGCTGCCCGAGAGCCTGACCCACTGGAAACGCTGGGTCGAGCAGTCCGAAGAGCAGCCCGAGCTGCACCGCATCGGGGTCATCGCCGGGCCTTCGGGGTGCGGAAAGTCGTCGCTGATTAAGGCCGGTCTGATTCCTTTGCTCGGCAAGTCAGAGGTCTCGACGTTGATCCTCGAAGCCACGATCGATCGCACCGAGGCTCAGCTCTGTGCCCTCCTCGATAGCCGTTTTCCGGCGTTGGCCACGGAGCTGTCCCTGACAGATAAGCTGACGGCCATCCGGCGCGGCAAGGGCCTCCCCGCTGGGAAGAAGCTGTTGATTGTGATCGATCAGTTCGAGCAGTGGTTGCACTCGGTTCACGAGCGAGAGCAACCCGAATTGATACGGGCCTTGCGGCAGTGCGATGGCCAGCGCGTGCAGTGCATTGTGCTGGTGCGGGATGACTTCTGGCTGGCCCTCAATCGGTTTATGGAGGCTGTGGAGACGCCGCTGATCGTGGGGCAGAACGTGCGACTGGTCGACCTGTTTGACCTGCCACATGCGAAGAACGTCTTGACCCGATTGGGGCGGGCATTCGAGCGCGTCCCCGAAGGCCAGCCTTCGATACTGACGCAGCGCTTCATTGATCTGGCGGTGGAATACCTGGCCAAAGATGGCAAGGTCTTTCCCGTTCACCTGTCGCTGTTTGCCGAAATGGTCAAGGCCCGCGACTGGGTGCCCGACACGTTGTCTCAGTTGGGAGGAGCCGTCGGCGTCGGTGTGCAGTTCCTTCGGGAATCGTTCTCAGCGGCCCACGCCCCCATGGGCCACCGCATTCACGAGGACGCCGTCCGGCATGTTCTCGAAGGTCTGCTCCCCGAGGTCGGAACCCAGATCAAGACTCGCCACCGCACGCTCAAAGAGTTGCAGGAGCTCTCCGGATACGGGGAGGACACCAAGCGATTCGAGGGCTTGATGGCCATTCTGGAGGGACAGCTCAAGCTGATCAGCCCGGTCGATGTCCTGGACCACTCCCGGTCGAGTGCCGAGAATCGCCACACGGAGCTGCACTACCAGTTGTCGCATGACTTCCTCGTGCCGTCGATTCGCGAGTGGCTCTACTCCGAGCAGCGTAAGACCTATACGGGGCGCTGCCGATTGATGCTGGCCGAACAGACCGTCGCCTGGATCAAGCATCCGACCCGCCGCAATCTTCCGCTGTGGCGCGACTGGATCCAGTACCGGTGCGTGCTGCGAACGGCTTCGCTCAACGATCCCGAACGACGCATGATGAAAGCGGCTAACCAGCAGCTCGGCCTGCAAACAGTCCTCAGCGTGATGCTCATCGCCCTGAGCATTTTCGGGGTCCAGAGTTTCCGCAGTTGGAGTCGCGGACAGGCTCTGCTCGATCAACTGCACACGACCAGCGTGACATCGGCTCCGGCGATCATCGAGCAGTTGCAGCCACATCGCCGGTTCGCGGAAAGCGGGTTGAAGCAGGCCCTCACTGCGGTGACGCCGGGTTCCACGGAAGAGTTGATTCTGCGGTTGGCGCAGTCGAAGTGGGACGCGGCAGCGGTCGAGCCGCTTTTGCAGTTGGCTTTGAATGCGGGTGACGCCCCCTCCCTCATGGTGACCCGCGAGGCGTTGTTCCCCTTTCGAGAGCGGTGCGTCGAGGAGTGCTGGAAGGCTGTGACCACGGGGGCCGTCGCCACCGCTCCCCCGGAAGAGCAGCAGCGGGCCTATCGCGCGGCACTGCTGCTGGCCAAGCTCGACCCGCCGGACGGGAAAACGGATGCGAAACGCTGGTCCGATGAGATCACGAAATTCTTGAGCGAGGAGACGGTCCGCTGGGCATTGCGAAACCCCAACGACTATGGCTCACTGGTCGAGGGGATGCGCCCCGTGGCAGCCCAGTTGACGCCATCGCTCTCGCTGGCCCTGGGGGTGTCGGATACGGACGCTCAGACTAGTTCGATGATTTCTTTCCTGAAGTCGTTCCATGAACACGATGACCGGGCGTTGACCGCGATGTTGATTCAGGGGTCGCCTTGGCAATGGGCTGACCTGCGACCGGCGATCCAGACAATCTCTCCTGAGTGGTTGCGTGAAGCGATGAAAACGCCGCGTGACACGAGTTCCGTGGAAGCTGAGATTCGCTGGGAACGCCGACTCTCTGCCGCCGGGGCGCTTCTGTTGTCGATCTCGCCCAGTGAAGACACCTGGAACCTGCTCCAGCGCAGCCCGCAGCCGGGATTGCGATGTCAACTGATTGACCGGATGGCTGTTCTCGGGGTGCAGCAGTCGGTGGTCGAGGACCGGCTGGCTCAAGAAGCCGGGCTGGCGGAGAAGGCCGATCCGGGCATCCTCTGCGGACTGATGATGGCTCTCGGTCAGTATTCCAAGGTGCAAGACCACCTGCGTGAAGCGACCCGGCAGCAGGTGCGGATTCTGTTTGAGACCCACACCGACGCCGGTGTCCATTCTGCCGCCGACTGGCTGATGCGGCGCTGCCAGATGCCGCAGAATACGGCCCTGATCACGACCGAAGGATTGACCGCCAAGCCGGGCTTTCAGTGGCGAGTGACTCCGGAAGGGCACGTCATGGTTCGCCTTGATGGGACCAAAGAGCCGGGAATTGGCCGGGTGTTTGAGATCTGTGCGACGGAAGTGACTGTCAAGCAATACCTGACTTTTCTCCCGCACAAGTATTACAACCAGGAACAAGCGCCTACGTTCGACTGCCCAGTCAACCTTGTAAAATGGCCTGAAGTCCTGAATTATTGCAATTGGTTATCGGGACAGCAGGGACTGTCCAGCGATCAGTTCTGCATTCCTGCGGGACTCTCCGACGAGCAACTTCTCGAAGAACATCCCGACCCTCTGAAACCAGGCTATCGACCGCCGACCCGGGCGGAATGGGCGTTTGCCTGTCGCGCCGGTACGCAATCCAAATGGTTTCTGGGAAGTGACCCGAAGCTGATGATCCACTATGCATGGTGTTGGGATGGCTCGACAAATGCGATTCCTTACGATGCAATTCTGACCATAGGTCACCCTGTGGGAACTGTTCAGCCGAATGAACTGGGAGTCTTTGATCTCTTGGGAAACGTGCAGGAGTGGTGTGCTGACCATCCCTCTGATAGTCCCTCAAAACGGTACATCCTAGGAGGGGCTCACCACTACACGCCCCAACAATTTGAAGTCCAGAGCGAATTGTCGACCCCCACGAATACGGAATTCAATCGATTCGGATTTCGGATCGCCCGCACCATCAGAGATCCCGCAACACCCCCCTGATCAGGGTGCGAAGTTGCACTTCACGGGATGGTTCGCTATTTTATTGATGTGTGTTGGAATTCGACTGCCACAGGAGTTTCTCATGATTGACCGCGCGCCAGATACTCAGATGGGCATTTGCTGCGATAGTCGCAGCATCCCCATGGGCTACTCCCTGTGGGAGTTCACCGGCCTGACCTGGAAGCTCAAGAAGGACGCATCGCTGCCGGGTGCCCGCCCCAGTGCGGCTCCGAAGTCTCCCGGCCTCTTCGCCGGACAGATTCGCGCGATGCCCAGCGTGGTCGTTGCCACGCGTGAATCGGCTGTCTGAGACGGCTGGTGTCTGCGGGAATTTTTCACCGGTCCCCGGAAGCGTGCCCCTATCGAGAGGCTCGCTCGGGGGAGCCGTTGGCCTTGTGTCGTCTATTGGCTCAGCTTTTCGAAGGCGAGCCTGCGGAAGCGTCGCGCGTCTCGCTCGATGTTTGCCACGCCTGCTGCCGAAGTTTTGAACCGAGCCCGCGTGACTTCAATCCTGTCATTGCGTCGATGGTGTGGGGGGCTGCGGAGCAAGTGTTGCTTCGCCACGGTGTTGCGAATGACTTCATCGCGAGTGACCCCGACACCAAACGCTGGCAAGACCTCCTCGCCAAAGCCGAGGCCAGCCTACCCGTCGTCCTCCCGAATGAAGACGATCTCCCGCCCGCCCCCACCACGCCGGGGGAACATGCGGTGCAGCCGACCGTCGACGAAATCGCTCGCGTCCTGCCGCTGCCCGCACAACGCATCGGCCAAGTCACCCACTGGGCAGTCGGCGTCACCACCGCCCCGCGTCGATCGCCGACCTTGGCCCCCTGCCTGCACAGCTTGATCGCCGCCGGGTGGCCCGAGCCGCATCTGTTCGTCGATGGCGCGGTCGAGATCCCGCCCGAGTTCGCGGACCTCGCGCGCACGATCCGCCTCCCCGCGACGGGAGCCAGGCAGAGTTACTTCCTCGCCATCGCGGAACTGCTGCAAAAATTCCCCGAGGCCCAGGCCCTGATGCTCGTCCAAGACGACGCCTACTGGCCGGGTCATCTGCCGGTGCGGGAGTACCTCGAACAGTGCCTGTGGCCGGGGACAGACCCGGGTCTCGTCTCGGCGTGGTGCTGCACGGACGACACAGCCCTGGTATCGGGCTGGCATCCCATTCATCGCCCGTGGCGGTTCGGGGCGGTCGTGTTCATCTTCTCGCGCGAGACCGCCGAGAGGTTCATCCATGACCCGCTGATGCAGCGGGCCTGCAACTCGCGCCCGGAGAACCACTCCGGAGGACTCAGCATGCTCATCGGCGATTGGGCCGCACGTGTGGGAGTCGTGGTCTACTACCCGACTCCGAGCCTTGTGCAGCACCTCGGCGAGGTCAGCACGATCTGGGAAAACTCCCGCGCCGTCGGCGTCCGCCGGGCGTCGCGGTTCTTAGGCGACGAGGTCGGTGACGGGCGATCCGCAGCGGAAGCCGAGTGATGGTTCCGGCGGTCTTACCGAACGCTCATCACATCGCGATTGGCCCGCCAGGTGCCGCACTTGTGACGGAAGTTTGTATAGAACTCGCGAGCAAAGTCGCGACCGGTCCCTTCAGCGGTGTGGATCTTCTGAACGGCTGCGGTGAATCGGTGGCGGTGTTCCGACATCCGAGCGATCGTCGCATTCCGAATGAGCGTCGGTGAAATTTGGAGGGCGGCCAACTCCTGCACCGCAGTTGCAATGGCCCCCGGTTCGGCGGGGACGATGCGGGTAAAACGTGGGTCGAACCAAACATCACGACCTCCCAGGCTTCGCGTCGATACGATGGGGAGTCCGCACAGCAGGTATTCCGTGGCGGCAAACATCGCCCCCTCGCAGGCCGAGAGACAGACCCCGACGCGAGCGCCATTCAGAGCTTGCGTCAGTTCCCATGAGTTCAGAACGAGCGTAGGCGGGTCGTGCGTGAAGGTCGCTCGGGGGAGCGTGGAGCGGACCTGATCGAAATAGTCCTGCGAATCATCCTCAGTAATGAGCCCCCCGATCAGCAATGGGGCGAGGGTCTCGCTCAGCAAGTGGTGCCGCTTCCACGGCGTCATCCGCGCGTTGTAGACCGCGTCGTACTTCTTCGAGATGTCGGGCTGGATCGTGAATTTGTTCTCATCCAGAAAACAGTTCTGATTCACGAACACCGCCGGCACGCCCCGCGACTGTAAGTCCTCACAAATCGGACCCTCGTTGACCAAGTGCAGCAGCCGGTGCTGCGGCTTCAGCGATTGCCAGCGTTGGTAATACGCCTCGATCTCATCGGCGGTCTGGTGCCACAGATTCATCACCAGCCGATCGATCCGCTCGTCGGGCAGGAAGTGCCCCACATCCTCATCCCCGGCAGCGGAGTGCCACAGGATCGGAGGGTCGGTGGAGAGCCAGTTGTACAGACCGATGTCGGGCATGCGGGTGGGTTCTGGGTGGGTCACTGGGCCTGTTGACTGGCGTCCCTTCGGCGGCGAAGCATCTCCTTCATCTTGGGAGACACAATCGGTGGGGCTGCTGGCTTGATCGGAGGAAGTGGTGGTTTGCCGAGATCCTGAAACCATGTGTCATAGTTTGGTCGCACGGGATTGTCTCGGAGTGATTTCCACGACTCACGCGAGAGATAGGCGACGGCCCCGAACCTATCCAAATACGTTCCCGTGCGGATCACAATATCGAATCGCGGGTCATCCGTGTTGATCGCTGGATCGGGCGTGAGATCGAGGTGATAAGTGATGTAACGTAAGTTCTCATCTCGCGAGTCCGCTCCCGACTGAGTTCGAATCGTCAAGGTTTGACTTGCTGCGTCGATCTCGGAGTAAGCGCCCGTGTTGTTGAAGACGGGAATCGGTCGGATCAGCTCCGTGTCCGTCGACATCTGCCACAGATGAACCGATGCGAGACTGGGGTCGCCCGGCTCTGAGACATATGTCGAGGTCAACAGAAGATCCCGATTCCAAATGGTTTGAGCAGAGCAGACGGCATGCGGATGCTTGTATAACGGAAGAAACATTTCCCCCGTTTCCGGATGCCATATTCCGACAAACCCTCCACTCCCAGTGCCAGTGGCTCCCGAAGAACCGCCCCATCCGAGAACCCACCATCCCTCCTCATCTGCCGGTCCCATCTCTCTGATCCCTCGCAGATTGTAATGCTCTCCCCCTTGAATTTGCGGCTCGCGCGACTCGATCCACCATCCGGTCTCGTCCCAAAAGACTTGCGTGTTGTCTCTCGGCATCGGGGCCGACCACTTGCCATCTTGGTATGCGGCCTTCTGGGGACGGGGATGGGGATCCTGGCTGATCTGAACATCAGAGATCCGATGGCACTGTGCGAGATCCCACAACAGAACCCTTCCGTTCTCGCCCCACATCAGGACTTGCTGGTCGTTAGCCACCAGCTTCGCACCGCGCAGCTCCGCACCGATTTTCAGTGGGGGAGTGATCGGGCAGCGGGCCTGGGTATCCCAGACCTGAACCACCCCCGGGTGATTATTGACCACTCCCACTGCCCCTGTGGGCGGATGAACATACTTTGCCGTCCAGACGAGAATACGTGATTTGTCGGCGGATAAGTCGATGCCATAAATGGGAGTTCCATGCAGACTCGGGATAGCCTCCTCCAGAAACGAAAGTCCCGCCTCGGCCAATAGAGCCGTCACATCCGATCGATAGAGGACGGGCATGGGCAACGCTTCAGTGACAATCCCCTCGGGATTGGCCGTGATCTTCCATGTATTTGTATCGATGGACTGAAAGCCTCCGCCCGTGAGTTCGGCGATCAACAGCGACTCATCGGCTGAGAGAACGACGCGGGGCACACCTTCGAGAGTGATGCTGTGCTTGATGCCTTCCGGTCCCCAGAGGGTGAGTTCGCTCGATGTAAACGGTCCCCACCAGACGGCAATCTCTCCCGACTTCAAGAGCCACGCTTCATGTACGGGAAGATTCTTGTGCGTCAGCGTGTCCATCAGCCGCACATCCCCCATCGAGTGGCCAGCGGCAAAACTCCACACTGTGGATTCAGGGGGGATCGCAGGCAATTTGCCCGCTGGTCGTCCGGGATCGTCCTCTGCCTCTGCCGCAGCCGCGAAGAGGTGGGCAGATTTCAACAGGTCTCGTTCTGAATCACGGGCTGTCGCTGCGCTGACGAATCGGTTGGAGGCCAACATCTTCCGGGCTTCTCGTTTAGCGGTTGTCGCCTTAAGGCTCTCCTCGTCCGCTTTGATCTGGGCAGCTGTGGCCTTAATTCGTTCGGCATCAGCGACTTCCTTTTCCGTCTTCGCCTTCTTCGACTCCGCCTCGGCGAGTAATTGGGCGTCAACAGCCTCCTTTGTCTTCAGGGAGAGATCGCTGTTCGACTTGAGCAACTTCACCTTCTCTGCGGTGAGGGCGGTGTTGGCTTTTCGAGTTTCTCCGGACTGCCAGTAGGCCAGCGCCCCCGTTGCGGCAATCCCCACCACCGCCGCCAGGCCCAGCCCCTTGAAGATTCGCGACCAGCGGCGATTTGAGGATCGCTGCTCACGACTGGCGGTGACCAGTCGCTGTTCATCGGGCGACCAACTGCGGGTGCCCTCCAGAGCGGCTTCGACCTCCTTAAGATCTTTCACATCGAGCGGAATGCCGACCTTCCCATCGAGCCAGTCCACCATCCGGTTGTCGAGGATCCGCCGCGCCCGTTGGCCGGGAAGATCGGACTCCTCATGCCGCGCCCGGATCAGTGGAGCCAACGTGTCGTGCAGAAGACGTGAACTGCGAGAGGCATCCCCCGAGACAACTTCTTTCTCCGGCCCCCCTCTCCCCCCGGGAGAGGGGCTGGGGGTGAGGGCCGACTGGCGTGTCTGCGTCCGCCCCTTACCTTCTCCCGAGAACGTCAGCAGATACAACTCCTCGCACAGCTTCAGCGTCTGCGACAACAGCCCCGACTTCTTTTGCTCGGCGTACATCGACTCCAGCACCGGCAGCGGGTGTTCTGCCGAAGTGCCGATGCCCGTCGTGTGGAACTCCAGCAGATCGAGCAGGAACCCGCTGTCGACCGCCCGTGGCAGTCGCGAATGAATCTGCTCCGTCTGCTGCTTCAAGAAGTCGTCGAGCATAATCCCGTTGCGGTGCAGCGACTGGTAGAGTTCGACATCGAAGAGCGGCTGTCCGCGGTTCCGGCGGCAGGCTTCCGACCACATCCGGGTCAGGAGAATCTGAAGCGTGGGAGCCACCGGCGTATCGGGGTCAGCCAGTAGATCATCGGCGATGATATCGGGCAGCCCGTCGGCCACCTTGAGGTTGTAATGGCTCGCGATCCGCAGGTCATCGACCGGTCCGGTGATCGCCTCGATCGCCCCACGGCGGCTCAGGCGATCCAGGAAGATTCGCGAGCGGGGAACCTGTGCATCGGCCAGCAGCTCATCGATCTCAGCGAACCACTCCTTCCGAAACCCAAGGACTAGCCGCCCCAACGGTCGATGGTTCGGAGCATTGAACATTCGCTTCAGCAGTTGGGCGAACTCCGCCAGTTCATTCGGCAGGTTCGCGTTCGGCTTGGTAAAGACCTCTTCCAACTGGTCGAGGACCATTACCAGCGGACGCCCCAGTTGCTTCTCGGTCGCGATCCAGGCATCCCGTCGCGAGAGGCTTTGGAACTCCTTCGGGAACACGCTGCGTAACGTCTCACCAAGCCCCAGGGCCGCGTCACGACGGACATAGCGGACCTCATTCTTCCCAGCCAGTCGCGGGATTAACCCCGCATCGAGCAGCGATGACTTGCCGACTCCCGATGGCCC
>JAYSVZ010000528.1:0-1513 GCA_043718305.1 Planctomycetota bacterium
CCGAAGGCGGGCTTCTTGAGCAATCCATCCACGAGGCGTTCGTAGGCCCCTTCGGCGGTGTCCGCCAGGAAGGCTGCGACCTCTTCATCGCTGGGTGGAAGTCCGGTGAGGTCGAGTGACACACGGCGGATGAGTGTCGCCCGATCGGCCTCTTCGGAGGGGGCCAGCCCATGTCCCTTGAGCTTAGCGGCCACGAACCGGTCGATGGCGGTCTTAGTGAACTGAGAGAACTCCGGCGTCTCTGGCGGTGCCATCTTTTGTGGCGGTTGATACGACCAGTGAACGGCATAGTTCGCCCCCTCGGCGATCCACCGCCGGAGAAGATCGGCCTCCCGCTCCGTCAGATGCTTCCCATTTCCCGGCGGCGGCATCATCACATCCGGGTCGGTGCTGGTGATCCGCTTCAGGATCTCACTCTCGTCCGGCTTCCCCGGGACGATGGCCGCGTGACCGCCCAGATCGGCCAGGGCTCCCTCGCGAAGATCAAACCGCAAGTCCCCCTTCCGCTCGGCCTCATCCGGCCCGTGACACCGAAAGCAGGTGTTCGCAATAATCGATCGAACATCGCGGTTGAAGTCGATCGGCTCAGCGGCATTGAGAGGTGCAACGATCAACACACCGCCCAAAACAACCAGGGCGATCGATCGAAGAGTGGCAATTGAAGGCATGGCAGGCAGGCTTCCGCAGGCGGGACGCCTCGACGATTCTGCCGCCGAGACGCATCAAGGAAGTCTAACTTGTTCCGTCAGGGGATGCATCTGGAGTTAACCCTCTAGTGGGTCGCGAAATAACAACGGGCGAACCGGCTCGTCGGGCTTTCGGAGTTTGGGGCGAGGTGAACGCCGCGGTTCCGGGGAGCCTTCCACGAATGGCACCAGCGGTTCAGCGCGGGCCAGGGTTCCCGTGCGAAGTTCGATCGGCTGCAGATCTCCATCGACCTGCCGCGCCAGGTCGACGACGTGCCGATGACACGTCAGAAACAGAATCTGGTGATCCTTTGCGAAATCGCGAAGGACCGACAGCGTCTGCTTGGCCCGGTCCTCGTCGAAGTTGACCAGTACATCGTCCATCACCAGTGGCAGCGGTTCCGCCTTCGCCGCGTACTGCTTCAGATAGGCCAAGCGGATCGCCAGATACAATTGCTCACGCGTCCCCGTGCTGAGTTCTGCCGGGGTCTTCTGTGCGCCTTGCCGAGGGATGGCATGGAGCGTGTTCGTCTCGCCCACAGCACGCGTCAGTTGGACATACTCGCCGAGGGTCAGTTGCTCGAAGAGCTTTCCCGCTTCCAGGAGGAGTTGCGGCTGTTGCGTCTTTTCGAATCGCTGGAGGGCCGCTTCCATCAGATGGCGAGCCAGTGTGAGCGGGGCCCACTGGTCGACAACATCGACCAACTGACTGCGGACGAATTCTAACTTCTGGGCGAGGTCGAGGGCTTTCGTTTCCTCGCTGCGAGCCTTGAGACGGGTCCGGAGCGTTTCGGCCTGGGCCAGTTCGCGGGACCGGGCACTGTCAT
>JAYSVZ010000529.1:0-4319 GCA_043718305.1 Planctomycetota bacterium
TGACACCCGGTAGAGAGTTCGCGAATCGCGATCATCCAGACCAACACCCCCTGTGGCAAGCGTCAGCGGCGGCTCACAACCCTTCATTCAGCGGCAGCAACGCCTCTGGAATAAACCGGCCATCCTTGCGCACGAGCTTCCCATCGAAGTAAATCTCCCCGCCGCCGTATTCCGGGGTCTGGATCAGAACGAGATCCCAATGCACGCGGCTGCGGTTGGTGTTGTCTGCGGTTTCGTAGGCCTGGCCGGGGGTGAAGTGCAGCGACCCGCCGATCTTCTCATCGAACAGCGTGTCGAGCATCGGCTTCTTCACGCGGTTATTACAGCCGAGCGACCACTCGCCGATGTACCTGGCTCCTTCGTCCGAGTCGAGAATCTGGTTCAGCCGGGCCGTTTCACCCCGGCACTCGGCGTGGATGATCTTCCCGTCTTTGAGTTCGAACTTGATCCCCTCGAAGACGGTCCCCTGGTACAGCGAGCCGGTGTTGTAGGTGATGACGCCGTTGCAACTCATGCGGACCGGGGCCGTGAACACCTCGCCATCCGGGATGTTGCGGCGACCGTTACAGGGGATGACCGGGATGTCCTTGATCGAGAAAGAGAGGTCCGTCCCCGGCCCTTTGATTTGCACCTGATCGGTGGCCAGCATCAGCTCGCGGAGCGGCTCCTGCCGCTTCGCCATCTCGGCATAGTCGGCGGTGCAGACATCGAAGTAGTAGTCCTCGAACGCCTCCGTACTCATGCGGGCCAGTTGAGCCATCGAAGCGGTCGGATAACGCAACACGACCCACTTGGTCTTCGGCACCCGCAAAGCGGTATGCACCGGCTGCCACCAGAGTCGCTGATAGAGGTCCATCTTGTCAGCGGGGACATCGGCCATCGCGTTCGAGTTGCTCGCCCCGCGTATACCGATGTAGGCATTCATGCGGGCCATTTGGTCGCGCTCGATCTCGCCGATGAGCTGCATCCCGGTCTCAGTCGCGGTGCGGTACAGCGAACGTTGCACGCTGGTGTCGCGAAGCGAGACCACTGGGTGAGCCCCCTTCTCGGCGGCGATCTCGACGAGGTTCGAGACGAGTTGGGGGTCGGGGAGGTCAAACGCCTCAATCAGCACCTTCTCGCCAGAAACGAGGCGGGTGGAGTGCTCGATCAGGAGTCGGGCGAGCTTTTCGATACGGGGGTCATGCATGGGAGGGGGCTTTCGACAAATGGGACCGGATTGCAGAAAGATAGAGAATCATCGCGAAAAGATCAGCCTCACATTGACCGGCATGACAACTTCGCCGATCGATATCAACCGCGAAGGGGCAGACCGCCCCTCTCCAGTTGACGGCTCTATCGGATCGCCCGATGATCGGGGGATGGCTTCACGCGCGTACTTGCTGTTTGAGTCCCAGGCTCCCCGTCTGTCCCGTCGTACGGACATGACGGTGATCTTGGTGATCTATACGGTGATGGCGATCTCGCAGTTGTTTTTTGTGGTTCAAGTCAATTCACGCCATCCCGGTCTCGATTTCCTGCGGGCCCTAACGGTACTGCACGCGGCCATGGCCGTTTTGTTGGGAGTGCGGTTGGCGGGCGATGTGGCTGGGGATCGCTCATCGGGGGTCGTCGGACTCCTTTATCTGACCGGCCTGCGCTCGGGACAAATAGTCGGGGCCCAGTGGATGAGCTTGCTGGCCGTGTTCGGGCGAGCTTGGTGCATTCGCGTGCCGTTGGTCGTGCTGGCTTTTTATTTGGGTGGCCCGACGATCTCACAAATCCTAGCCACCGAGGCCCTGCTCCTGGGGATGTTCTTATTGACAACCTCGGTCGGCCTGCTGGTGGGGCAATACTCCCATGACCGAACGGTCGTCCGCATGGTCTTTTCGGTGTGTGGCATCCTCGATTTTCTACTCACCGCGCCAATGCTGCTTTTGAATATCTTGTCGTTCCGGCTGGGATGGACCAGTCCGGATTGGTTGGAGCAGGCCACCGACTCGTTACTCCGCCTGCGGGTCTCGTCGAATCTGTTAGGGATTCTGATGACCCCGCGTCCCTCGTGGGGAAGCCTGTCTCCGCTACTGCTCTATGGGGGACTGGCCGGTCTCTTCACGTGGTTGTGGAAGCGGACTTACTTCACGTGCCTGGATGGGGCGGAGTCCCCGCCCACGGTAATCCCCGGCGGAACAACCTCTCCCCCGCCCGTGGCGGCCGTGGCCCTCAAATCGAAGTCCCGCCCCAGCCGACCCATCTGGGATGACCCCCTGGCATGGCAGGCGTACCACGTGCATAGTACCGGTCAGACGAACACGCTGGTGCGTTCGCTGGTGCTGGCGATCACGCTCTCGGTCGCCGCTGTTCTGATGTTTTCTGGGGATCGTGACCAGCAAACGTTTGCCGTCATCATGCTGATTGCGACCACGACGATCATGATGTTCATTGGCCAGGCCAAGGTCAGCGACTGCCTCCAAAAAGAGATCAAGGAGCAGACGATCCCCGCTCTCTTGATGACTCCTTACTCGACGCAGGAACTCTGTGCGGGTTGGAGCCGCGGCGCGTGGAAGCTACAGCAGCTAGATCTGATTCTGTATGCGGCGTGTCTGGCGGCATGCCTCTGGACCTCGCCCGATGAACTCTCGCCAGCGATCTGCATTGGGGCCGCGATGCTGCTGTCATGCGGGCCGTTTTTTGTGCTGTCGCCGCTGATTCCGTTTTCATTCGGAGGGATCGCCACCGGGGTCTGGCTGATCACCCTTCCGTTCATGATTCTGGGAGTGGCTGCCGGACTGACGGTCGAAGTCCATCGATGGCTGGGCTTCGTCGTTGCCATTCCGCTGGCCTTCGGATGGAACCGGCTCTGCTGGTGGATGATCCCCCGCTGGTTCGACAAGAAGGTGAAAGACCTGGTGTAGGGGCATGCCGAAACGATGGGTCGCCAGGCAACTCTGTCGCTGTTGCAGATTCAGGGCTCCAGGGTGACGCTCTGCCGACGAATGCGAGGAACACCGCACACTCTTTTGAGATCGATGAAGCTCACCGGGATTCACAAATCAACGTCGATTGAATGAACTCTTCGTTCAGCGTCACCCCCAGCCCTGGGCCATCGGGCACGGTGATCCAGCCGTCGACGGCGGCCACCTTTTCATGCGTCAGCTCATGCCGCAGCGGGGAGTCCTCGACGCAGTCCTCGAAGAGGAACGCATCCCGCACGGTACTCAGCCAGTGCAGGCTGGCCGCTACGGTGACCGGACTGGTGTAGCAGTGGTTGCACAGCCGCGCCCCGATCTCTTCGACGCGATCTTTGATGTAAGCTGAGTCGGTGAACCCGTTGCGGGACAGGTCGACTTGATAGACATCGAGGCACCGGCCATCGATCAGCGGGCGGAAGGCCTGCCGTCCGCATTCTTCTTCACCCGCAGCGATCGGGACGGGGGAGCGGTCGCGGAGCCAGCGGTAGCCCTCGTAGTCGTCTGGGTGCAGGGCCTCTTCGAGCCAGCCGATTTTGTACTCGGCGAACGCCTTGGCCCGGTCGAGAGCGGTCCGCGCATCCCACACGCAACCCGCATCGATCAGGACGGTGCCGTCATCGCCGAGCCCCTTGCGGGCTCCGCGAACGAGGTCGATATCGAGGGCTTCGCTCTGCCCCATCGGCTCCCAGCCGAACTTGACGGCTTTGTAGCCCGCCTTCCGCCAGCGTTCGCCGATGCGCGCCGTCTCGTCGCCGTTCTTCCCGAACAGGATCGAAGCATACGCCAGAATCTTGTCGTGTCGTTTCCCACCGAGCAGCCGGTGAATCGGCTCGCCGTAGTGCTTTCCCTTGAGATCCCACAAAGCCATATCGATCGCCGCCATCGCCGTGATCGGCACCGACCGCCGACCGGCATACATCGTCCGGCGATACATCTTTTGCCACAGCCGATCAGTCTCCAGTGGGTTCTCGCCGATGAGCAACTGTCGCAGGCCGGTGGCCACATTGTGACTGAATGGAGCGTCGATGACCGCCTTGACCATTTCGGGTGAGGAGTCCGCTTCGCCGATGCCTTCGAGGCCAGTATCGGTCCGCACCCGGACCAGGACCGAGTCCTGGCTGCTGGCGGTCTTGGCCTCGACATTCTTAATGCGGAGGATCTGGCAGACGATCTCGGTGATCTTCATTGGTGGTTCCTGGGGAGTGCGTTCGCGAGTTCATGAGTCCCGTGTGGCCATCCTAGCAAGGCGGTACTGTCTGGAAAACGGAACGCCCTCTAGGGAGGCTGCTCGGCTTCCAAATCGATAAACTGCATGCCCACCATGACTGCTCTCACTCCCACCGATGGCCCTGTCGCGATCCTCATGCG
>JAYSVZ010000530.1:0-4302 GCA_043718305.1 Planctomycetota bacterium
TGACCATCCCTCCGTGAATCCCATGAATGACCAAATCCCATCACTCTGCGGAATCTACACAGTCTGGGGCCATCGCGCCATAGAACTTGGCCAGACACGCCCCGCCGCGATGCCCCGTTCACTCTACTTCTTGACCGGCTCGACCGGTTTCGTCACACCCTTTCGTCCGTCGGCAGCACTCAACTCTTGAGCCTGGCCCCAGCGGTAGAACAGAAAACCGATCGCAGCCCCCACCACCGTAGCGGACAGGACTGCGGCTGGGCTTTGGGTGAAGGTCGAGTTCTGGGCGGCGGCCTGGGTTGTCAGAACGAGGCCGACGAGGCTAATTGCGAGCCCCTGCACATCGGCGAGGATTTCGGTCAGACTGAAGCTCATCCGGGCCAGCACGAAGAGTTTTCCGAGCGTCAATTGCAAGGCAGAACTCACGACCCCCGAGACCATCAGCGAGAAGGCCACTCCGTGAAACATGGGGAACGAGAGCCGTTCCGCGAGGAGATAAATCTGCTTCAAAATGCCAGCACTGGCCTCTTGAGCGCGGGCATCCTGATCGACCTTATCAGCGATCTCGCGGGCTTTGGCGGTCCCTTCCGCAACGGAAGTCGGAAGCTGAGCAGGCTGCGGTGTAGAATCCTCGGCGGTGGCTGCCGGGTCTGGTGCCGCCACGGGAGCTTCTTGGGCCTGACTCGAATGAGCCAACAGGAACGAGATCCCCGCGATCGCCACGAGTGTCATCCACGGTTTCATCATGCTCTCCAGTTCAGGGACATCCAGGTCATTCGACCGTGACTCAGGGGGACTCGCAGAGCCCCGTGGTCAGGATAACGCGATTCGCCCTGAACTGGATCACACAATTCTGGGCTCTCGTCGTAATTTGCTTTTGGGGGTGTCTGCTCAGGGATCGAGTCGCTTCACAGTGGGCTCTACCCCCGTTTGGTTTGTTCATTCGCCCGCAGGTCGTCCATCCGACCCCGGAGGGCGGCCACCGTCTGGTCAAACGCTTCGACGGTCGCTGAAAGGACATCATACTCACGGGCCAGCATCCGCCGGTCGACAGCTTGCGAGAAGGCGTTGATGCGGGTAATCATCGGTCCCAGTCGGTCACGGAGAGTTGCCAGAAGCGCCGCCGCGTTTTGCTCGCTGTCTTTGGTGATCTGATGGATGACAGCCCGATCTTCATACCGTTCCTGCGATGACAGATGGCGAAACTTGTCGTCGGCTCGGTTGGCGAGTTCTTCCATGTTGACGAGCCGACCGAAGGGATTGATGGCCTTCTTCTTCTCTTCCGCCAGGTCGTAGGATTTCTTCAATCCGACCTTCGCCTTTTCGAAGGTCGGGTCGATCTCAAGGGCCTTGTGGAAGTGGAATTGGGCCTGCTGGATGTTCCCCATTTCGATGTAGAGGTTCGCCAGATTCTGGTAGACCTCGATCATCTTGGGAGCCAGCTTCATCGCCTCCTTATAAGCCGAGATCGCCAACTGCTGCTGGTTCAATCCCTTCTGGGCAATTCCCAGATTGTAGTACGCCGTCGCATTCTTCCGATCGCGAGAGACTGCTAGCCGAAGGGTCTTCGCTGCTCCCTGAAAATCGCCCTTCCGATTCTGGACCGCTCCCAGGTTGATCATCGCATCGATCCGCCGCGGGTCCGCCTTAATCGCCATCTGGAAATGGTCGATCGATGAGTCGTAGTCTTTCCGTGAGAAATAAATCGCGCCCAGCGTCTCATGCGACGGAGCATGCAGCGGGTTCACCTCGACGGCCTTGAGGAGGACGGCGAGAGCTTCGTCAGCCTTACGTTCCTTGAGAAGCGCTTTGGCCTGTTCGTGGAGTGTTTCGGACGGAGAAGGAGCAGGCATGAAAGGCCCTTGCCGATGCGTGGATGAATCGGTGACAGTGGACGAGAGTGTAGTCGGAGCCGCTCAAGTTGTCAGTAGGGGTTGCCGGGCCGAAGAGACCGGACGGGATCGCCCACGATCAGCCAGCACAATCCGGCTCCCCTTTCCCGCCGGGAGAGGGGCTGGGGTGAGGGAGCGTGGTGAGACAACTCCCGAATTCACGCGGGCTGAAGACGAATGGCGAATGTGCTCTAAAACCACCCGCGGACCGTCTCCACGACTGCCAGAAGGTCGGGGTTGTTCCGCTCCTTTAAGGTCGTAATCACCGCCAGGGACGTGAAGAACAACGTCCCGCACAGCAGTCCGGTTCGAGCAATCCAGCCTGCCCGCAACGGCTTCGGCAGCAACGTGGTGTTCACGATCAACGCATGCAGGCAGCTAAACCCGAGGGCGTAGTTGTACATCATCGTGGAGAACACGGTGAGCGCCCCGCTGTTGAGGAACAGCAGCATCATCGAGCCGATCAGGATGTAGATCACCATCACGCTCAGATAGAGCTTGCCGATATCTTTGATGTCCCATTTGCGAAGCCGGGGGCTGGCGGTCCAGAAGACATCGACCCACCGCCGCAGCACTCCATCGGCGGTGCTCACCATGCTGGTCGACAGCACCAGGAACCCGCAGAACAAGGTCAAATACCAGAACAGATTCCCCGCCGTCTGCCCCATCGACTGGCCCACCGCTTGGGAGACGCCATCGGCAGTCATGCAGGCGACCAAGTCCTTATTGGCGATTTCTTGCCCTTTTTGCAGGAACTGAATCGACAACATGCTGGGCATCGCCAAGCCGCAGAAGCAAGCGGGAACCCAGAGCATCCACTGCTCGCGGCGGACATGTCGGATCCAGCGTTTCCAACGCGGCAGGGATTCCTCGGTGACCTGGAACACGCACCCTTCATGCGACAAGGTGATCTCGTGCCCCCCCACCAGACTCGGAATGGCCCCCACATGGGAGCCCATCCCCCAGCCCTGGTCGCGGGTGTAGTTACTCACCGGAGTGTTGGTCAGGCCCCCGTTACCAGCAAGGGCGGCCATCGCGGTGAGGAAGCCAATCATGGCCAGATCGCAATTCTGAAAGAGATCGCCCAGACGCCCCTCTTTCCAAGCGATCAACACGTTGTCGAGGCGCGGGACATGCTTCGCCTCGTCGGGTTCTTGCTTCCCATTGCGGTTCGTATCCTGCTCCGCAAAAACCGGAACGGTCCCCACCTTAAAGAACCCAGAGCCGATCTCTTTCCATGTCGACCACGTCGAGAAGAAGAGCGCCAGGAACATCAGAAATCCAAAGACCAAAACCAGCTTAAAGGTCATCAGGGCCTTCATCGAGTTGTAGACCTTCCCCCCGAACAGCAGCGGAATGAAGACCCCAATGAAGATGCACAGCCCCAGCACTTTCACAAACATCGCATCGTTCATCTGCAACCATTCGATCGCGATCAGACTCTCATTCTTGGTATCGAGTTGCCGTTGTAAGATCATCGCCCCGAGAGGCCCCGCTGCGGACGACGCGAGGTACGGGAGAAACGATCCAATGTCGAGGATCAAATAGATCACGACCCAGAACCAGGGGCCCGGTGCGATCCGGAACTTGCCGGTGAAGATCGGCTCGCCGGTGTAGAGTGTGTAGCGGCAAATCTCGACGTTGTAGATTCCCTGAATGAGGATACTGAACGTCGCCAGCCAGAAGATCGCCGCCCCATACTTGGCGGTATTCAGCGGCCCGGTTAGCCACTCGCCGCCGCCAATGGCCGAGGCCGCCATCACCATCCCCGGCCCCAGAAAGGCCGCGAGCTTGGTCCATTGGAAGACCGGAGCTTCGGGGAGTTCTCCGATCGTCCATTTCGGCATCGAGGCGACGCCGGGCTGGTGTTCGACCGTCGGCTTGGAGTCGGAGTGAGCGGTGTGCTGTTCGGCCATCGTGGCTCCAGTGTCGGGCAGTCAATGCGGGACGCTTCAATTGCGATAGCTCCGCCCCGTGGTCAACCCGTGTCAGAGGTCAAACCGCACGACTCCGCCCGGATTGACAGCCCGTCCCCCGCTGACAATCTCGCATCGGAAAGAATCTAAACGATGGGGGGAGCGGTCGCAACGTGGTGCGAGTTGACGACCTCAGTCCGGGCGCACCACATGTTTTGCGCGGCTCGGCTGGTGTGTTAGTGAGGCTTATGTGTGGAATGTCGACGGGGATGTCGGCGACAACTCGAACTGGGCCCACCTCCGGCCATCGCTACCGCCACCGATCCGAGAAAAGTCGTGGCCGAGACACTCACCGACTTGACCCACCAACAGTCGCGCATGAACTACCCCACGTATCGCCTCGCTGGCCTGCCGATCACCAGCAGCTGGATGGAGTCGACGGTCAAACAAATCAACCGCCGCGTGAAAGGCCGCGAGAAGTTTTGGACCAAAGC
>JAYSVZ010000054.1:0-8193 GCA_043718305.1 Planctomycetota bacterium
TTTCCCACCGATGTCCAGGCCCAATGGACAGCTCTCATGGCTGTGACCCCCGGTCGGAGCGTCGTGACTGATCAGGTCTTTCCAAGTCGGTTCATGCATGTTTCCGAACTGCTCCGGATGGGGGCTGACATCCGTCGTGATGGGGATTGTGCTGTGGTGTCCGGAGTTGGCCAACTTTCGGGGGCCGATGTCATGGCCAGCGATCTGCGGGCCAGTGCCGCCCTCGTCCTGGCCGGATTGGCGGCCTCGGGGACGACGACGGTCCACCGGATTTACCATTTAGATCGCGGCTACGAGCGGCTTGAGGAGAAGTTACGATCGCTCGGAGCCGATGTCGTTCGGGAGGCGATCGGCTAGGTCCGAAGGGGCCGCATGGGATCGCCCAGGGTTGCGACCATGGGGCGATCCTCTGCGCTGAAGATTGACCACCCCGCGATGGCGGAGTCGGGCCTTGATTCAACGCCTACTCCACCAGCTTCCCGCCGGGGTTCTTCACAATCTCCTCGAAGATATCGCTCAGCCGCTCTTCATATTCGGCGGGGTTTCCGGAGCCACGGGGGCTTTGGCCTGACTCGTCGGTTCCGGCCATGCGGGACATCCGGTCCATAAAGTTGTAGTCGGTCCCGAGCCCGATTCCGACGGGGTACAGAGCGGTATTTTCCCCTTCGATCTGGGTCGACTGCATCAGAGCCGAGTTCAGCCAGTAGTAGCCGCTGGCATAGTAGTCGCCATTCGGGTTCAAACCGATGTAGCTGTTGATGTCGCTATTCGGTGTCTGCCAGGCGTTCGGTACGCCGTCCGTCAGGAGAATGACGACCTTCTTGGCATAGCTGCGTCCCATGCCACCGTCGGCGGGAAGTTTGAGGTGATTCCGAGCCATGATCAGACCCGCTTCGATGGCCGTCGTGGCTCCGATATCGGAGACCGCCTGGAGCGTGGTGCAAGCTTCCATGGCACTGACGTAGTTACCGGTCAACGACTGGACGATGGCCGGTTGATGGTCCGCATCGAGCCCATGGAACGTGACGATCGCCACGCGGTCGCCCGTTCCCGAGGCCAAGCTGCCGTTCCGTTCCTTGACGACCTGGAGAGCGGCAATCAAGGCCCGGCGGCAGGCGTGCATTGGCTGTTCCCGGGGTGGGAAGTTGAACGTTCCGCCCGGTGTCGCTTCCGCATGGTAGGCGCAGTACGGGCTGAGGACCGAGAGTTGAGTTTTCGTGCCCACCGCGGGATTCGCGTTGTTGTTGTTGTCGGCGTCGGGACTCCGTTCGGAGCCGAAATCGAGGAGAAATTGAACGTATGTCTTGTACCCAATCTTGTTTTCCGCTCTATTCATGTCGGTCCAATCAATCCAGTCGGGATTGTAGAACGTGTACACGTTAGGATTGTTGAAGTCCTCGTAGCAATCGCCATCGTAATTGCAGGGAACACGGACCTCGTCCATGACGCCGCGACGTGGTACGCCAGGTTCCGTGTTGTTGGTCGTGTAGGGGATGTATCCCGTCACCAGTCCTGCGACGGATGTGGCCAAGGAACCGGCCAAGCCGTAGCTGGCGGCGATCCGGGGCTGACGCTGTGGGACGTGGACTGCGACCACAGGCCGAGAGACAGCCGATTCTGGAACATACCGGCCGAGAGGGGGTTCGGGTGGAGGTTCCTGTGGAGGTTCCTGTGGAGGTTCTCCGCCGCCACCGCCGCCACCGCCACCCTCTGGAGGATCCTCCGGCACGGGTGGCTCGGGAGGATCATATCCCACACTTTCGCGATCGATGACATAGTCGATGTACTTCTCCCAGTACCCGTAGTTCGTCGTAGAGTTCGGTGTTGGCAATGCGTTGGGCATCAAGACTGCGATCTGGTAGTCAATGATCCAACTGTATCCTTTGACCCGGCGGGTCAGTTCGGAGTCCGTGGTTTCGATTCGGTATTGGGCGGGAATCGTCAGATCGGCCAGAGCGCCATCGTCCTTGGTCATTTCCGCAAACGCTTTGTCGTCCTTGGGCACGCCGAGTGACTGACCGATATGTTGCAACGTCCCCGGGTAGCTGCCAAACCCCAGGTCGGTATAAAGATCCTGAACCAGCGGTGTGGCGACGTTCGGATAGCCCGCACCGGCATAGATCCCGTTGATCGTTCGCGTGGCCCAGAGCGGTTCCGTGTCGTCGTTCATTGATCCGCTCAAGTCGACAACGAACACGATGTCCCGGGGGTTGAGCATGGCGGTGGCGGTCGCGTGGGAATCGAACCTCTGATGACCGATCACCGGGGCAAAGAAGAAGGCTTTGTCGCGCACGTGGGTCGTCACGCGGATGGCGTTGGGAGCCACAGCCGATTCCACAAATGCTTTGGTGGTAAAGTTAAAGGTACCGATCAAGACATCGGTTTCGGTGGCTGCGATCGGGGTTCCGGCGGCTCTGTTTCGGTTCGCATATTCTTCCGCCAGCGCGATGGCGGCGGGGGCTCCATCGCCGAGGGCCACGACCCCGGCCATCGATGCCGAATCGGCGGCGTTCTGGAGTTCGCCCTTCGTCATGGCCAACTGACCAACGTCAATCGTAAATGCCACAAACGCAAAGACGACCACCAAGAGGATCGCCGACATGACAAGGACCACTCCTCGCCGATGAGGGGGGCTGGGCAATGCTCGAATTTGCATGGCGTTGCTCGCGAGAAAGGGCTTCAACCGAAGGGAATCCACATTGATACCCTATGTTTATGAGGGGACCGGTCAAACGCACTCTCTGGTCGACTCCGCGACATCTCACAATAATTGCAGATTGAACTTGGAGTATCGGTCGTATCAGTTGTGGGGGATCAAATTCGACTTGGTAAGTTGTTCCCGCAGGGCAAGCTTTGGCGACCGTTGGGGCGAGGGACCGGGGAAAGACCGCAAGCGATCGCAACTCGATCCGATCGGGCAGAATCGAGATGACCGTCATCGGAATCGATCCGATCAGTTCATCACGGTCATCCCCATCCCTTGTTGCGATTCCTATGCCCTTTGGCTTTTCCGGTGCCGATCACTCCATGAATCGGCGGCGGCGTTGGCTGGCACAATTGCCGGAGGAGACTCCCCCAGTGCCCTCCCGTCGGTCGCGGTCCGAGGCGGCTTCGTCGACACCCGATGCGCCCAGCCCGCCCACCGTTGCACCGCTCAGCGGCTCCTCCAGCCTGATTCCCGAGCGTCCCTGGAAAATCTGGACGCTCGTCGTTCTGGCCTGGCTGACGGGGATCGCCTGCGTCGTGGGCGGAGCGTGGCTCGATCGACAGGGAGCTTCTCCGTTTCGCGAGATCCTGGGCCTCAGAGCGGGGCGTTTGCTCCACTTCTATACGACCATCGCCTTGTTGGTCTGTACGCAAATGTCGTATCTGATCTTCTGGCGGAGGTCGCAAAGCCGGAAAGATTTCGCCGGGCGGTACCGCGCCTGGTTTTGGGTGGGAGCTGTCTGTTCCGTCTACTGTGTCGCCGTCGGCACGCGATTTCACGAGCGCTGGGCGCACAGCTTGATTGGGGATCGCCATTTCGGCTGGATCGATGCCGCGACCGTGACCTGGATGATGCCCGCGACGATCATGCTGATTTCGGCGATGCACTTGATGCGTCGCGATATGCGGCACTGCGTACTAAGCACTCGGCTGGTCACCCTCGCCCGGGGGTTGGCGATCGTGGCGGGACTGGGCGTCACGCTTGGCCCGTTGTTTTTGGCACCCGAATGGATCTCGCCTGTCCGATCATCGCTCGGTGCCCTGTGGTCCGCCATGTTCGCCACAGCCCTCGTGTGGCATGCCCGGTTCGTGACGCACATCACGAATGAAGCGGCTCCACGCGATCGAACAGCCCCGGTTCGCCCCTGGTGGCAAAGTCGGATTCGGACTTTCGTCCGGCAATTCAAGGCCCTGCTCCTCCTGGAATGGCAGACCTACCGCGAGCGGAAACGCACAGCAGCGACGACCACCAAGCCCGACGTTAAGACCCCGATCCACTCCGAACCTGTGCGCCAGAAGCCAGTTCGTCAGCCTGTCGAGACGATTGCTGAACGGACGACCGCGCCGCTGCGATCAATGGCCCAGTCCCGCGTGAATGACAATGAAGGGGCGGCCGCTGCTCCGCCGACGCGGGCCGTCAATCTGCGACCGATCACGCGCACCGAGAGCGCTCCGCCCGTTCCCCCGTCCCGTCCGACGGCCCCCCCGTCCGCACCGATCCCGGCACCCCATTTTTCGGTATCTGCCATCAGGGACTTCGGCGAGGAAGAGTCTGAGACAACGGACGAAGAGACCATGACCCTGCCCCCCGGCCAGACTGCCGAATCGTGGCAGAACATGTCGAAGAAAGAACGCAAACGGCTCCAGCGAGCACAACGGATTACTTAGTCCGCCACCACGAAAGTTCCGTATCACCAAAAGCCAGAGTGCGAGTCACACTTCACCCCGTCCCTGGAGTGCCTCATTCCTCCGCCCTGAAAGGGCACCGACAGACCAGCCCAGGGCAACGCCCTGGGAGTCGTGTCCGCCATGTTGAACAAGCCCTGAAAGGGCGGCACAAGCGAGGCCCAGCCCTTGTTTCGCCCTTTCAGGGCTGAGGCCTTTTGAACTCCGAGACCTGGGGCGGCGCTCCCGTGGGTCGCTCTGCCCCAGGCTGGTTTGTTGGTGCCCCTGCGGGGCGGAAGAGGCGGTGAGGGAAGCTTGGCAACGATTGCGTTGGGTGATGCTCCAATTTCGCCGTGGCGGACTGATGGCAGCGACAGCGACGGCTTTACACAGCCCGCTTCCAGGTCGCCCGGAAGCGACCGCGAGAGGCGTCCCACAGCGCTGCGATCGTCGTGGTGTTCAGCGATACGAACATGAGCGGCAGACCGAGCAGGGATGACTTCTTTCCCCTCCGCTGGAACCACAGGCCCATCAGTGCTGCCGCATAGAAGGCGACCTGCAACCCCAGCAAGACCGCGTAAACCGGCTGCAAGGCGAGGACGAGATTCGTCGCTGCAACGACAATCAACAGGAGTGGAGACACCAGCCGGGCAATTTTGTGGGACATGAATTCCCACCAGATCGGGTTCTTCCACGGGAAGAGCCACCGCGGCTGATTGATCATCAGTTGGGCGGCTCCGGCAATCGTCCGGCGTTTGCGAACGGCCTCTTGTTCGGGAGAACTCGAGGGGGTGTCGTAGGCGATCGCCCCCGGTTCCAGAATGCAGCGATAGCCTTGCTCGATGGCCTGCATCGGGATCACGACATCATCGAGCAGTGTCGAAGCCGGGATCGGGCGGAACAGCTCGCGGCGGATCGCGTACAAGGCTCCCGTCGCACCGGGGACTGAGCGGAAACGCGATTCTGCCTTGCGAATGAACTTCTCGTACTTCCAGTAAGCTCCAATCCCTTCGGCAGCTGTGGTGCCGGACTGTTCGGAGCGGAAGACGAGTTCGCCCGAGACGACGCCGACTCGGGGATCAGTCAGGCACGCAGTCAGGCGGGAAAGGGCGGTCGGGTCAAGGGCTTGACGGGCGTCGGTCAGGACCACGATCGGCTGTTGGCAGAGCGGAACAACATCGCTCAGGACCGCCGGTTTTCCGCGTCGCTCGGCGAAATGGACCAGGCGAACTCGCGGATCTCCGTATCGGGCAATGACTTCGGCGGAATTGTCATCCGACCCGTCGGAGCCGACGAGGATCTCTCGAATTCGATCAGAACAGTCGGCCGCGAAGAGGCTTTCGAGTTTGGCCTGCAGGCGGGTGGCCTCGTTGTAACCAGCGATGACGATAGAGATTCCGTCCGAAGACTCGCTGCGATTCGGAACGAAAGGGCGGAGCCGCGCACCGAGCCACACCATGACTGGATACCCCCCATAGATGTAGAGGAGTCCAACGACAGCCAGCCAGAAGGTCACAACGAGGAGCGACACACCACACCCACGGGTCGAACGGCGGAAAAACGAGCCACGCTCTCAGTTTAGCTCGCGATGACCCCCTCTGAGTGAGGTCTCTCCGGCAATTCTTGCGAGTGGAGAGGTGCCCGCTGCCGATCTTAGAAATTCCGCAACAGGCATCATCCACAGATTATAAGTCTATCTGGATATATGACTTACATCTCATTGAATGGCCTCGAAATACAGTTTTAACGACAGGCATCCCTCTTGACCCTGACAAAAAACGCCCCGTACAACCCCGCGCTGGAGCTTCAGGTTCCACACACCGCCTCAACTCTTGAGGCGCTTCCCGCGAGTCAGACCGGAATCTCCGGGCGAACTCGGTCTGATGTCTGTACCCCGGACAACCGGACCCACCCGAATTCCCCGTCTTTTCGGCTCAACCGTCACCGCCAGACTTGTTCGTGTTCAGACAGGCACCTCCAGTGCCGATATCTGATAGGACCGATTCTGTCGGCACATCCGTCACATTCCGTCCAGACAGAACGCCCGTACGATCCGCCCGGCCTCATGCAGCGGATCGACGAGCAACCCAACTTGGGGCGAACGATGAGCGCATCGAAGGCTTTCGCATTTTCTCTGGCCCTCCTGCTCGGAGCTGGCAGCCAGGCACCCGCCCAAGGCGTCGTCTACGACGAGCCGATGGATTCGGAGACCGAATCGAGTGGTTCGATCTCGGGATCGACTGCGGTCGGTTCAAGGGGCGGCTACTTCTGGGTCCAGGGGGACTTCGGCGAGCGGCCCGCGATTCAGGGGAACTACGCCACCATCGGCGGGTTCGCTCCGATCGACTTCCTCGGCTCCGATGAGCAGTTCTTCATCGACGGGAGTATGTCGATCAACGACGACACCGAGATGGGCCTGAGTGCCGGTCTGGGTTACCGAAAATTGCTCGACTCGATCGGCATCGTCGGGGCCAACGCCTTCTATACACTCGACACGAGCCGTAACGGATTCACCTACAATCGGGCCAGCTTCGGAGCGGAGTGGCTCAACGATTACTTCCAGTTGACCGGGAACCTCTATGTCCCGTTCGACAACGATACAAACAATGTGGGACCGCTGATCCTCACCAAGGATGCGATGTTCCTGAATCACAACTTGGCCTTCGAAAACATTCAGCATGCCGAAGTCCAGATGAAGGGGGCCGACCTCGAAATCGGTGTCCCCATCCCCGGAGCCGAATGGTTGTCGGTCCACGGTGGAGCTTACGTCTGGGACGGGAAGAACTCCGAAGAGATCAAGGGCACCCGCGCTCGGGTCCAGGCTGACCTGACCAATGTGCTGTTGAACCTGTCGGCTTCCAAGGACGACTACTTCGGCACCCAGGTCAACCTCGCCGCGACCTACTTCTTCGGCACCCAGATGCCGAGCTACGCGCCGCGTTCGAAGGATCTCTATGACCGGATGAACGACCGGGTTCGCCGCTCCAACCGGATCGAAACCCGCGACATCATCATTCGCCCCATCGAACTGGCGATCAATCCTCGGACCTTACTCCCCTGGACCTTCACGCACATCGTCAACACCGCAGCTGCGGGCGGCGATGGTTCGTTCGAGAATCAGTACAACGCTCTGGACCAGGCCAACGGCGATGGTCTCGATGCGATTCTGATCCACCGCGGCGACACGACCCGCACGAATCTGCTGCCGGGCGGCACGGGCTTGGTCCTGGCCGACGATCAGTTGGTGTTCGGCGAAGGCTGCCCGACGTTCATTGATGTCCTCAACCGTCCGGGTGCTCCCTGTCCGCTCCCCGGCTGGGCGACGACCGGCACCAATCCGTTCGTCACCTCGAACGCTGCCACGAACGTCTTCACGCTGGCTGATCGGAACCTGATCACCGGTCTGAACATCGTCGCTCCCACGGGCGGGAACGCGATCGCTGGCAACGGCATTGAAGACTTCCAGATCATCAAGATCAACAAAGACATCGATCCGACGATCGACACCACCGGGGCTGGCGGAGGGATCGTCCTCAACAACGCCACCGGGGTCGGCGTGATCCGCGACTTCGGATTTAACATCCCGTCAGCCATCGGACCCAGCGGCATCGTCGTCACGAACGCGAATACCGCTCCGCTGAATCTCTCGATCACCGATGGTCACTTCATCAATGGCGGCGAGACTGGGATCCGGTTGTCTGCCAACAACGCCCTGATTGTCGCGACGATCGACAACGTCGACAACACCGGCAGCTCGACCGGCTTGCAGTTGCAAGCGTCGAACACAGGGGATGTGCTCGCAAACGTTTCCGACAGTCATTT
>JAYSVZ010000531.1:0-13878 GCA_043718305.1 Planctomycetota bacterium
CGACCGCGACCGCTCCCACTTTCTGAATCTGATCCCCCGCTTGAATCCCCGCCGCTTCCGCAGCGCTCCCTTCGAAGACCTGCTTCACGACCGCGATGGTGTCGCCATCCGAGTTGTTATCCAGCTGAATCCCCAGGACGCCGTGCGTCTCCTCTTTGTCGATCGCCCGGCGAGCGACGCTCACGATCCCGATCGCGATCGGAAGTTCCGCGTAACTCGCCGCGATCACGAAGTGGCCGACCTCGGGGTCGGGGCCTTCGTGCAGCGTGACCGGCTTCCAGTCGGTCGTCTCGACGGCCAGCACAGCCAGATCATAGGGTTCGGACCATGCGATGGCCCGGGCCGCGCGAACCGTCTTCCCCTGCTGACAATCGAGGGAACCAGCGGTGGTGATCTCGCTGGCCTTGGTCAGCACCAGTCCGTCTGCCACGACCGTCCCGAGAGCGACTTGATTCCCGTTCTTCATGACGCGCACGACGGAATCACGGAACTCTTTAACGACCGGGGCAAAGGCGGCCCTCACGCGCGCCCCATTCGCCAGTCGATCGACCGGCCACGCCCGCTTTTGAGCGGAGGCTGTCGATACGAACGCCAGCAGAGCCGTCAGTATGAGCCCACCGAGTATCACCCCACCGAGCTTCCAACGCATGGCTGGTTCTCCCCCGTTCAAGATGCATGAGCAAGTAGAGTACGACATGACCGTGATCGTCGTCGATGGGAAACTCTGGTTGGAGATCTATTGCCGGCGACCTAGACTCCGCTGACTCCCGTTTCGAGTTTCCCATTCGGTGCCCCATGGCCAAGCAACGCATCAGCCGTCCCCAAGTCTCCGAAGGAACTCCCTTTCCGACGGAGTCCGCCGCTCTTGACGATGTCCGGGCAAATCAGATGCTGGATGACATGCGCGAGACGATCGAGAAACTCGACCGCGATAATGCGGTCCCGGGCGACTTGCGAATTCTTTCGCGGACGATCAAGGAACTGCGGTATGCGTTCAAGGTCTTCACGCCTTACCGCCGGATGCGAAAGATCACCGTGTTCGGTTCGGCTCGCATGAAGCCGGACCATCCCTCGTATCAACAAGCGGTCGAGTTCGGTCGCGAGATGGCCGAAGCGGGCTGGTATGTCGTCACTGGTGCGGGCGGCGGGATCATGGAAGCCGCGCACGTCGGAGCGGGGCGTGAGATGTCGATGGGGCTGAATATCATCCTTCCTTTTGAGCAGGAGGCAAACCGGATCATCAACGACGACAAGAAATTGGTGAACCTCAAGTATTTCTTCACCCGCAAGTTGATGTTCGTCAAAGAGGTCCATGCCATCGCCATGTTCCCCGGTGGCTTCGGAACGCTCGACGAGTTCTTCGAAACGATCACCCTCATTCAGACTGGCAAACGCGATCTAATGCCGATCGTGGCCATTGATGCCCCCGGCGATAGCTACTATTCCGACCTCATCGAATACATCAAGAAGCATCAGCTCAACACCCACTTGATTTCGCCACACGACTTGTCGTTGGTCAAGGTGACGCAAAGTGTCCAAGAAGCCTTCAATGAGGTGATCGACTTCTACACGGTCTACAACAGCATGCGGTACGTGAGGTCAAAGCTTTATCTCCGGCTGCACGTGGCCCCATCCCCCGAATTCATCGAGCGGCTCAACACGGAGTTCAAGGATATCATCGCGGGGGGCCGCATCGAGTCGGTCCCCACTCATCCGTTCGAAGCCGATGAGCCACACCTGGCCGATCTGCCTCGGATCGCCTTTCAGTTCGACCGAAGAGGACTGGCCCGGCTGCGGCAGATGATCGACTTAATCAACGACGAACTGGCCAACACCTGTCCCATCGATGATTCGAACTGCATTCGCTGTCAGAGTTAGTGAGAGCAGTTGATCAGATTGAATTGGTGTTCCAGGCTTGCGAGCTTCGCTTTTGAAAGTGCTCGAATACCCGCCAGTATCGTCGAGCGGGCTACGACCATTAACTTTCCCATCCAGCGGACGGGGGTCTGAGCACTGGCGCTCGCCACTGGCACCCTCGCGGTTCGCTCTGGGGAGCGTTCTGCTCGGCGGGAGCGATTCACCGACCTGGGAGAGTCCGACGACTTTCTCGGCCTCAGCCCGGAGTGTCGTAATTGACCACACAACCTCGTGCAGAGTTCCCCGCACTACCCGCCGAGAATATGACTTTCCAAAAGACAAAAGAAAAGATTCGGAAAGCTACCCCCCGCGCACCTGGTAACACGACACTTAGGGCTGCTCGTTTCCGCCTGACCCGGTTCATGCGGTCCCACCACACGAGGGATAGCTTTCCGATTCCTTCTCTTCCAGCACTCTCTGCTTATTCCAGCACTCTCTGCTTAGCAGTGGACTGAGTTCCAGATTGTAACGCCCCCTGAATCGCTGGGAAGGACGTTCACGGGGAACTCGACCACGACAGGGAACCATCGCTGAAAATCAGGACAGCGGGGCAGTCGCTCTGAGAAACTGCGATTGCCCCGACACCTGGACCACTCTAATCGTCGTCCCCGTCGCCCATTCCCATGTCGGAAAGGTCGAAGTCGCGATCATCAACATCATCCGTGTACTCTTCGACCGGAGCTTCCTCGCGGTCTTCCTTCGACGCCGACTGCCGACGCCGGAGCTTGGCGGGTGGAAGTTCATCGTCATCGTCCAGGAACGGACGAGGCTGGGCCGAACCGTCGGTGATCAGTTCCTTGATCGGCTGGATGAAGTAGAGCTTCTTGCTCTTCTGGCGGAGAGCTTCGAGCTTTTCTTCGGCCTGCGTCCGTTCGTTGAAGGCGAAGCGGGCCTCTTCGCGAAGAGTGCCGCTGAAGACGCCCCAGACAAGCCGCTTCCGCTCAGCCTGCTTGACTTTACGTCGAGTTGGCTTGGCCTTGGCCTTGGTGGCGGTCTTTTTGGTGGGGGACGACTTTTCGATCGCCTCGACCGCTTCGGCCTCGCGACGCTTGTCCATGCGGCTCGGGGGTTTACGTGACGCCATGGAGAACGGTTCCCTGCTGGACGAGTGTTTCAGTGGGCCGTACGCAGTGACCGCAGGGATTCTCCGTCCCACGCAGTCACCAGTCGACCAATGCATAACATTACCAATTCCGAAAGAGTTTCGCAATTCGCCGTGGGTCATATCAACCGTTGCCTCGATAATTTCGGAATCCTCTCGCTATCGGAGCAGAATTCTGGGAACATTCTCTAAGCCATCGCGGTCTATACCTACGTGTCCATCCACATTGTTTGGAGAGCTGCACCATGAGATTCGGTTTCGTCACCGTCCTAGCTGCCTTGTTTGTATTGGCTTTCGACCTGCCCTGCCCAGCTCAGGAGTCGCGTGGGGCTCCAGAGGCTTCCGGTGTAGTGATCTACTTTGAGGTGCAACCGGCTGTCACTTTGAAGCTGAAGTCGGGGCGGACCGCCCGGGGAAAGTTGATCAGTCTGTCGGCGACCGAGGCGATCGTGGATACCGGGCAGCGAGACCGCGAAACCGGCGAATTGGGGTCGCGCTTCGCGATGACCCGCGTCGCCAGTTTGAAAACGAACGATGACCGGTTGACCTATGATCCTGACAAAGATGACTTTGCGTCCATCGTGGCCACCATCCAGGAGAAGTTTCCCCAAGCGAGAGGGGCCTCGACGCTCCCGGGTATGCAATCTTTGCCCGGATCGGGAATCCCCGGTGCACAGCCGCCAGCCGTCGTGACTCCGAAATTAGAAAAACCGGTGGCCGTGAAGCCCAAGAGCCCCAAGCCAGTCCCGAACTTGGGGAATGGCGGCTTTGGCGGCTTGGAGAATGTTCCCAAGAAGACTGCTGATCCCGATCCCGCAGTCGCCGAAGACCCCGCCATGGCCGAACCCACGGCCCCCCTCGTCACGTTTACCTGCTCCACATGTAGTCAACTGATCTCGACCGCCGACCAGTCGAAAGGGGTCTGTCCGCATTGTGGGATCGCTTGGACCGCTGATTCGCATTCGGCAACTCCGAGCGGGATCCCCGGCTCAGGCATTCCCGGTTCACATGGTGCGATGGCCAATGTTTCGGCTGGGATGCAGCCCCCCGTTGGTGCTTTTCCCGGCGGGCCCCAGTTACAAGGTGCCCAGTTACAAGGTGCCCAGTTCCCGGGAGGAGCCGTCAAGGCTGGTCCCGCTCCGGCCCCGCTCGGTCCCGGACAAGCCGCTGTTCCCCTCGGTCCAGGTCAGGGGGGAGTTCAAGCTGGGCAGGCTGGCTTTACGATCGAATCGGTTCCCAATTGGGCGAAGGCGGTCGTCTTCATCGCCTTGCTCCTAGCCGCTTACCACTTCCTCCTCAATAAGTAGGCGGGATGGTTATTCTGCCCGCGTGTAAAAATGCCCCTGGCTACGTTCGCCAGAACGTGGGCGGTATGGCGTGATTCGCCCACGTTCTGGCGAAACGTGGCTACGAGTGAATGCCTCATTTCCACCCGCGCGGGGAATCAGTAAGCGGGATTGTTGCCCGGCTGGTCCCGCAATCGCGGACTTCGGTAAAAGAGGCCACACAACGGGCGGGCTCACAAGCCGTCACGAATCTCCCAGATGCCCCATAGCACCCGAATTCCTCGACCGATTCGACCATTGAATAAGTTTCCCTCCGCACCTCCGGCATAACGCTATTCCTCGAAAAAACCGGCGCGGATGTCGATCTCCTACTTGGGGAGCGGCCTGATCGTGCTGCCCGATGAGCCATTCCGTTCTGTGATGTCGTCTTGGCCTCGGTCGAGTCAGGCATTCCGATGAAATCGGTGGGGGAAACATGCTTCGACGAGTCTTGCAGGTCGTGGCACTCGCGTGCGTCGCAATCGCCGGGGCTTCACCAGCCCAGGCTCAATTTCGCTTCAGCACCGAAGCGGTCTTCATGGACCGCAACGAAGCGGATGGCGACCCGCTGATCATCGGTCAAGACAACGTATCGAGTGATCCCTCATACGATCTCCAAACGGGCTACCGCTTCACCTTGGGAGGCTCCTTCGATCGATACGATGTCGAATTCATCGGCATGCAAGTCGACGACTGGAACGCCAGCAGTTCGGGCACCTTGGTCTCGGAGCTGATCCTCGACGATACCTTTAACAATCCAATCGTCGTCCCCGTGCTTCCCGGGAACCATTTCGGTTTCAGCGATTCAATCTCCGACGCCGCGAATGGCGGGGTCGAAGCGCTTGAAAGCGAACGGTTGCAGGCCGGGGCGACCTGGTTCATTAACGGCTCGTCACGGTTCCAGGACTATCAGATTAACTTCGGGACGAATCCCCATCAGAATCCCTGGCGCGTCGCGGTCGGTTATCGCCATATGCGGCTGACCGAGCAACAAGGGTTCGGGGTCAGGGGCACCTTTGACGCCATCGACACGGAAGATGGGGCGGTCTTTGGTGATTTGGGGAACGACGCGAACGACGGCCTTTCCGACTCAGCTTTGACTGGCGAAGGGTTCGCGCTGGCCGGAGGCACAGGCGACGGCTTTGACGCCTTCGACGTGCTGGCTGGCCCGGACACTGTCCGAATCTACTACGCAAACAGCACAAAGAATATCCTCAACGGGGTGCAAGCCTCGGGGAGTTATGTCTTCCCGACCGACATCGTTTCCCTCGAAGCCTTCAGCCGTACGGGGATCTACCACAACTATGTCCAAGCTGACTTGGGAGAGATGATTCTCGGCGAGGTCAACGACGATTCGGTCTATTCGAAGACCACGCGGGGTTCGAAGCACGGTGTGGCCTTTGGTGGATCGCTGGGCCTGAAGCTCGAAGTCCCGATCACCGACTACATCTCGTTGACGGCGGGCTACGAGGCGATCTACGTCGCCAACGTGGCCCTCGCGCCCAATCAATACGGCGGCTACAACTACGGCCCGCTCGGCAACCGCCGCTACTCCGTTCGCGGCGGCGATACGCTGATCATGAGCGGTGGAACGCTCGGAATGCTCGTGACCTGGTAGTGCTCTTGCCAAGCGAATCGGAGTTCAGCCTTGAGGCACCCTTCGTAGACAGCCCAGGAAGTTGGTCCTGGAGCTGTCAGCCCTTTGGCCTCTTGTGCCAGATTGATAGATTCACCACGGAGGCACGGAGAAGCCAGGGCGAGGAGTCGCTTGGAGGACTCGCACAATTCCCGTGTTTCACCGGATGGCTGTTGATGATTCCGTTCTGGAACGACCGAGGTTCAGTGACTCGGTGATCGCACTTCAGCGTGTTGTTTCCATCGGAAAAGGCATTGATTCCGGATGGTTTTCTCCGTGCCTCCGTGCCTCCGTGGCTCCGTGCCTCCGTGGTGAATTCCGATACTTGATGTGCGACTTTCGCAGTGGCGGATTCGGAGAAACGATCACTGACCCGATCATGCCAACGGTCGCTCTTCGTGAAACCCCCAGCTATTCTTTCCGCATCCGCACGCAGGGGGGATCATGCGGCAACTAGCCAGATCCCTCCGACCGAGCAGTCATCCACCTTGTACCCCCGGATCAACGCCATGACTTTTCGATCCTCTTACCTCTCATTGCTTGTTGTCGCGATCGCCGCATCGACGGGTATGGCTGCCGACCTCTCGGGTCCCATCCAGACGGTCAAAGCCGTCGACAAAGACGGGAAGGGCCATGCCGCAGCCATCGCCGCGGTGCGGGTCATCGAGAAGGCCGATGCCGCCGACCTGCCGGTCCTCTTGGCGGCGATGGACGATGCCAACCCGCTGGCGCTCAACTGGCTGCGCGGGGCGTATGAGACGATCGCCTCGAAGACGGGGGCGAAGTTGCCGACCGAGGCACTGACGGCGTTCCTCAACGATCGGTCGCACCTCCCCCAGGCCCGGCGGCTGGCCTACGACACGCTGAAGTCGGTCGACCCCGGCCTCGAAGAGCGGCTGATCCCCACGCTGCTCGATGACCCCAGCGGTGAACTGCGGCGCGATGCAGTCGCTTATACGATGAAGGCCGCAGAGAAGCTCGCCGCCGAAGGAAAGAAAGACGACGCCCGTCAGAAGTACACAGCCGCCCTCGCCGGGGCCGTCGATGAAGATCAAGTCAAGAAGCTGGCCGAAGTCCTCAAGGGGTACGACCAGAAGGTGAACCTCGTCGAACACTACGGCTTCCTGACGCAGTGGAAGCTGATCGGCCCGTTCGACAACAAGGACAAAAAGGGGTTCGATGTCGTCAATCCGCCGGAGACTGAGTTGGCCTTCGACAAGACATACGATGGCCTGCCCGGCCCGGACGGCAAGCCGCTCCAGACGAAGTGGAAGGCCCTCGCCTCGGAAGATGAGATGGGCCTGTTCGATGTGAACAAACTCTTCGAGAAGCACATGGGGGCCACGGTCTACACGACCACCGAGTTCGACTCGGGGACGGCTCAAGCGGTCGAGTTCCGGCTCGGGACCTCGAACGCCTGGAAGCTGTGGCTCAACGGCGAACAGTTGTTCGCCCGCGAGGAGTACCACCGGGGGATGTTCTTGGACCAGTATCTGGTGCGGGGCAAACTGAAAACCGGGAAGAACACGCTGTTGCTGAAGCTGTTGCAGAACGAGCAGACGGAGGAGTGGGCGCAGGATTGGGGCTTCCAGTTCCGCGTGACGGACTTCTCGGGAAGAGCGATTCATCCGTCCAAGCCGGTCGCGGCGAAGTGACCCGATTGTTGCCTTTTGCTCCGCGAAAGGACGGCCAGCCAAAACGTTCCCCGTTGAAAACTGGGCCGGAGGTGTAGAGACTGCTGTCCCCGAAGTTCGACCCCGCCGTGGATCTGATGCATGTCTCACCTTCGCCGTTTGCTCTGTCTGGCAGCTCTGCTCTGGATGGCCCCCTTCGCATCGATCTCTGCGGACGACGAATGGCCGCAGTTTCGCGGTCCCGGAGGACAAGGCCATGCGACTGCCACCGGACTGCCGATCCGTTGGAGCGAGACCGAGAACATTACCTGGAAGACGGCTCTCCCCGGTGAGGGGCACTCCTCGCCGGTCATCTCCGGGGATCAAGTGTGGGTCACGACCGCCATCACGCGGGAACTGACGCCCGACGAAGAGAAGGATCGCCTGGCCAAGTTGGCGAACCCGCAGGGGCTCAAACTCGCTGGGGAGCTGATCCTCCAGGCGATTCAACTCGACCGCGAATCCGGGAAGATCGTCCGCACGGTCGATCTGTTCCAAGTCTCCCATCCCGAGCCGAAGCACGGCCTCAACAGCTACGCCTCGCCGACACCGGTCATCGCGGGAAACAAGCTCTACTGCCACTTCGGGTCGTACGGGACGGCCTGCATCGACCGGACTTCGGGCGAAGTGTTGTGGCGGAACGATTCGGTGCGAGTCGAGCACCAGAACGGGCCGGGGTCTTCGCCGGTCTTCTCGAATGACCGGCTCATCATCCACTTCGACGGGACCGACCGGCAGTTCATTGCAGCTCTCGATCCGAAGAACGGGCAGATCCTGTGGGAGACGAAACGCTCGGGAGAGATGGACGAACGGCCCGACCTCAAGAAGGCGTACGGCACTCCACTCGTGATTGCGACCGAAGCCGGGCCGCAGGTGATCTCCCCCGCTGCGAATTGGGTCTATGGCTACGATGCCCGCGATGGCAAAGAGCTGTGGAAGGCCGGGTACGGACAGCTCGGGTTCAGCACTGTTCCGCGCCCGGTCGTGATGGACAACACGGTGTTCATCGCCACCAGCTACATGCAGTCGCGGCTGATCGCCGTGAAGCTCGGCGGCACCGGCGACGTGACCGCGACGCATACCGCCTGGAAGTCCGACCGCCAGATCCCGAACAAGCCGTCGCTGATCGCCCTCGACGGTCGCATCTACTTTGTCAGCGACAAGGGGATCGCGCGTTGCGTCAACGCCCAGACCGGAGAGGATGTCTGGTTCGAACGCCTCGGCGGGGACTATTCCGCATCGCCCATCGCAGCCGAGGGGCACCTCTACTTCTGCAACCAAGAGGGGATCTGCACCGTGATCGCCACGGGCGATACCTACCAGGAACTCGCCAAGAACACCCTCGACGCGGGGTGCATGGCCTCACCGGCTGTGGCCGGGAAGGCGTTGTTTCTACGCACGGCAACGCATCTGTATCGCGTCGAAGGGAAGTCAGAGTAAACTGATCGTGGGATAGGCTTCCAGCCTGTCTATTGACCGAATTTGACAGGCTGGAAGCCTATCCCACGGGTCAGACAAGTCTGACCGATCGCCTTAGGCGAGCGGCCAGAAGATGCCTCCCCGTAGGACGGCCTTTCCAGGCCGTCCCGAGCGAACGCGTCACTCACGAATGGCCGAACGGAGTGGGTCGGGAGGTTGGCCTTCGCTCCGGGACGGGCAGGAATGCCCGTCCTACGGGGATCGTATTTCTGGCCGCACGCCTTACGGAAAACCGCACTCACGCATCTGGGAACATGCTCCTTGTCGCAATCTGCAGCCACGGCCTATCACGAAGCGGGACATGCTGTCATGGCGCTGGTCTTGGGCCGGTCAGTTCAGCGGGTCAGCATCTTGCCGAAGCTGCAGACGCTGGGGCGCTGTGAGTTTCAAACGGGACGCGTGCGCCCCACAGAAGACTGGATCGAGCGAGAGATCTTAATTTCGCTGGCTGGCTTGGCCGCGGAGGCGCGGTACACCGGGGAGTATGCCTGGGCCGGGGCCGATCGAGATCTGAAGTCGGTGCAGCGTCTGGCAAAGCAACGGTCGGGTGAGCAGCATGCGGAGCGGCTCCAGAAGCGACTGCTGGCGAAGGCGGAACACTTGCTATCCCAACCCGCGACATGGCGGGCTGTGGAGTTGATTGCCGACGAACTGCTGCGATCAGAAACGATCAGCGGACGAGCCGTAGTGCATCTCTTTGCGCAGAGCCGAACTGAAGCTAAAGAATAGCTGGATCGACACTCCGTTCGCCTTACCGGGCTGGGGATGAGAAGCGGCCAGCGGCTTTGGGGACGCGGTAGTTGGGGCTGTATTCTTCGTAGCTTTGTTGTTCAATCGTCTGGCGTTGACGGACGGTTTGCCATTCTTGAATCTGGCTTGTTTGCGAGGTGCCCCGCTGCGCATCCGCAGGAGCCGGGACTGGGTTGATCGGCTGATAATCGGGGATCGGAGTGATTTGAGTCGGAGTGGCGGTTGGTTGGGGCTCGTAGAGTCCGTTGCCGTAACTGGCGGTCGGCTCACAAACCGAACCCATCGACATCCGGGGAGCGTTGTAGAAGACCTGTTCCGGAACCCATTCGGTCGAGACGCGGGGGACGCGTTCGGTCACCTGGGTGGCCACATCGCGGTACTGCACCTGGGTCTGCATGACGGTCCGCGGAACTTGCCGCGTCACCATGCGGGGCACCCAGACCTTTTGGTAGCTCCCTTCGTCGAGTGTGACTTGTTCGATGGAGGTGGTGGGAACTTGCACCTGGGTCGCTTCGCGACGCATCACAGTGCGGGGGACATCGACATAAGTGGTCGTCTGTCGAGGCCGCATCATCGTCTGGGGGACGATCATCGGGGCTTGTTCCGGCATGATCATCGGAGCGGCACTACCGCAGTTGCAGTCGCTCATCGGGGACATCATCATCGGCCCCATCTGCGGGACCATCAGCGGGCTGTACTGAGGCGCGCCCCGCCGAGCATGCCTCTCGTGCCGGACGTGCGGTCCGCTTCCGCACCCTCCAAACAACCAGCAGGCATCCGCCGAGACCGGGAGCAACCCACCCAGGACCAACAGACCGGTTCCAACGCGAAGGGCAAGTGACATGGTTTCGCTTCCTGCGAGGGGGATCGTTGCGGTGGCAGATTCTGCCGTTCGTCGCGGTGACGAGCACCCTCTTATCGCGGGGTATCGGCACGCGAAGCCAGAGGACTCACGCGATCCCGTCCAGCCGCTGCCAGGGATCGCCAAGGCGTCCGAGATCGTGCGGTTGGATCGGTCAATTCTGGTTCCCGAGGTCCGAATGAATGCACAAGGTAGGTTGAGTTTGCCGATGCAACGGATTGTGTGTGCCGCGCTGCGCAGGTTTTTCGGACTTGGGGGGCAACCAGTCTGAAAAGCTCATGCGGGCGGTATTCCCTCGGACTGCGCGGAACATTCCGAACCCACCGACCGAAAGCTGTCGAACCAAATGCCTGGTCGCCCCCCCCCACATCGCCATCGCGCCTGGTCGATGACCGGCGTTCTTGCGGCGGCCGTTTTGGCCTCCATGATCGAGGGCGTCACCCTTTCGGCTCCCCCTGTAGACGCTGAGAAGCGGACCTCGAACGCCGAGAAGATGGTCCCTTTAAACCATCTGGCGACTCCGTGGTCCAAGGTACTCGAACGACTGGCCGAAGGGACCGACTCGACCCTGGAGATGCCGACCACGCCTCCCGGAAAGTTCAGCCGCCAGGACTGGAAAAAGCATACGCGGGCCGACGCCGTCCGAATCTTGAATCGCGACTTGGAGAAGACCGGCTTTCGACTGGTGGAAGACGGGAAGTCACTCACCGTCGTGGAGATCGAAGAGGTCCGCACGGACTATCAACGTCCGGTCGTCGGCGTCCGCCGGGCTCCTTTGGAGCCAGATGAGGCGGCGGTCGACCCCCGTCCCCGAGCCGAACGCGAAGCGAAAGAACCGATCAATCTCGTTCGTCATGAGGCACCTGCGAGTGCGCGCCGCGAGACCACCGTCCATCCGGTCCCGAAGCCGCTGGCCACCAAGCGGCTGGGACAAAACATCCGTCCGGTCCAGCATACAGAGGTGGCCAACGACCGTGAGGATCCGTCCTTGACTCGGGATCAGCCCGCCGCTGAACCAGCATCGATCACGGTCCGCCCCGCGAAACGCAAGGCCGCCGAGATCGCGAAGCAGTTGCACGCCGCCTTCGGAACCCGCTCGCAACTGGTCGAAGCGGGGCCAAACGGCCTCCCGGCCTTCCGCGTGGCCGACCCCAGTGAACAGCTCGCGGACGAAGGTGACTCCGCCCCGCCGCCGCAATTCATCGTCGAGATCGACGCCAGTCGGAATGAGTTAATCGTCACCGCTCGTGAGGAGATGGCCACCAACCTGGAGGGTCTGATCCGGATGCTCGACAAGGGAGCGCTCAAGAGCGGTCAGCGGCAGGAACTCGTCTCCGGCGAAGCCGCACATGTCGCGGAACGCCTTCAGCCGCAGTTGTCACAACTGATCGAAGAGAAGCGGCAACTCCCGGCCCGAGCTGTCAATCGCCGAGGTCAGGAGCTGGCCCAAGTCGAGACCGAACCGGCTGATCCCGAAGCTGGCCCGGTGCCGGAAGTCGGGTCACCGGATGAACTATTCAATCGAGGAAGGAAGTCCGCGACGGAGGCCGAGGGGTCTCCACCGGGGGCGATGAACGAGGAGGTGCCCGGCAATGCGTCCCCCCAGGACGACTTGCCGGCCCTCCTCGATAATCTCAAGGGCGATGTGACGATCGAGTCGATGCCCGATCTGGACCTGTTGATCCTGCGGGGAAACGAAAAAGACATCGATGCGGTCATGCGGGTCATCAAGACGATCGAACAGATGGCCGAAGGGAGCACCCCCGAAATCCACCTGCGGCGTCTGGAGCATGTCGATTCCCAGTCGCTGGCGACACTCCTGACGCAGGTCTACGAGCGGATGACGACGCTGCGGGGAACCACCGCGCAGAAGAGCGATGCCCAGGTCTCCATCATTCCGGTCGTCACACCGAATGCCGTCTTGATCCTTGCTCCAGCCAACGCCTTGGAGTCGGTCCTCAAACTGGCCGAGGAACTCGACCAGAACGTCGACCCGTCCCACCATGTCGAGGTCTTCCCACTCGAGAGCGCCATTGCCTCGCAAGTGGTCACCATCCTCGAAGGGTTCTACCCGAACGACGCCACGCAGCGTCCCGGTCTCTCCACGCGCATCCGCATTTCGGCGGACGCCCGCACGAACTCCGTCATCGTCCAGGCCCAGCCGCGCGACATGGAAGAGGTCCGGTCGCTCATCAAGAAGATTGACCGCGACGAGGCCGGTTCGGTGGCCCAAGCCAAGATCATCAAGCTGAAAAGTGCCAACGCCGAAGAGCTAGCCACTTTCCTGCAGACGGCGTTGCAGAGCATCCTCACCGGCCAGACCTCGACCACGGGTCAGGGAGGTCAAGGCGGCGGGGCGGGTGGCCAGAATGCTCAGCAACTTCGCGAAACGAAATCGGTCGTACTCGAGTTCCTGGCTCATGACCGCATGGCTCAAGAACTGGTCCGCTCCGGGTTGCTGACCGATGTGCGGGTCAATGCCGACCCGCGAACGAACAGCCTCATGATCACCGCTCCGAAGCAGAGCATGGTGATGATGGAAGAGCTTGTTCGAGTTCTCGATCAACCGAGTGCCGCAGTCTCGAACATCAAAATCTTCACGCTGAAGAATGCCGACGCCGCCGATGCGGTGACCCTGCTAGAGGCGCTCTTCACGGAAGACGCGACCGCCCAGAATGGAGCCATTGGAGTCCAACTCGCCGGAGCCACCGATGCCGGGAGTAACCTGGTCCCGCTCAAGTTCTCGACGGATGGACGAACGAATAGCGTCGTCGCGATCGGCGGCGAGGATGCCTTGCGGATTGTCGAAGCGGTCCTGCTACGGCTGGATGACAACGACTCTCGGACTCGCAAGACGACTGTCGTCAAGCTGAAGAATAGCCCCGCTGAGGATGTCTCGGTGGCTCTCAATCAATACCTGCAATCGCAACGCGATCTGGCCCAACTGGATCCCGACCGCGTCAGTAGTTCCCAGCTTCTCGAACAGGAAGTGATCGTCACTCCCGAACCGCTCAGCAATAGCCTGATTATCAGTGCCACGCCGCGGTACTTCGAAGAGATCATGAGGCTGACCAACGAACTTGATCGCGAACCGCAACAGGTCGCGATCCAGGCCTTGTTGGTCGAAGTGACGC
>JAYSVZ010000532.1:0-4287 GCA_043718305.1 Planctomycetota bacterium
ACCACGGAGGCGCGGAGGCACGGAGAACGGGAAGCCGTCAGCTGTCAGCTGTCAGCTCAAAACTCTCGTTTTCTGCGAAAATATGCGGAGGTCCAAAGCATTCTTTACCCCGACAGGGGTTACAGAGAATAGCCCAGGGTCGCGACCAGCGGGAGCGCACCGTTCGTGTAGAACCCCTACAGGGTTCGTCGGCGATTAGGACTTTGACTCAGGGTGCGCTCCCGTTGGTCGCGACCCTGGGCTATTCCGTACAACCCCGTTGGGGTACAGACATCGATCGTGGTCTGCGGCGTCCCTCCAGGATAAGGCGAGCGGCCAGAAGCCTACCAGTAGGACGGCCTTTCCAGGCCGTCCCGCGCGCACGCGTCACTCACGAATGGCCGGGCGGAGTGGATCGTGAGGTTGGCCTTCGCACCGGGACGGGCAGGAATGCCCATCCTACGGGGATCGTATTTCTGGCCGTACGCCTTGAGTGCCTCCGTGCCTCCGTGGTTCACTTGGGCGACGTTGAAGCTGTGATCCAGGAGCCACGCGCATGAGTGACTCCTCCGCACCCCCCATCGACCGTCTCCGCCTTGCCGAAGCCCGCCGCCTCGGCCAATCCCCGCGCAGCGCGGAACTCACAGCCGGTGTCGTACTACTGACCGCCGCGATCGTAGTACCCGCCTGCTTGCCGAATCTGATTGCCGCGATGCAGGCTCTCGTCGCGAGTGGCTTCCACGGGACGCCCGGTCCGGTTTCGGCCAGCGAGCTGCTCCCCAGGGGACCACTCCGAGAGATCGTGACCGAGGTGGGTCGCCTTCTCGGGGCGTGTGCCTTTGCAGCCCTGGCGGCTGACATGGCCCAGGTGGGGTTTGTGTGGAGTCCGCTCACGCCGCTGCCGAATCCCCGTCGGCTCATCGACGGGGCGGGGCGGTTTGTGGAATGGGCGACATTGGAACGGGCCTTTGGCTTGAGTGTGAAGGTGGCCTGTGGACTGGTGGGCGTGGTGCTCCTCGTCGGGTGGTTGCTGCCGGGTACGCTTTTGATGGAAGCCCCTGGAGCCTGGCTCGCGCGGGGCATTGTTTTGATATCTCGCGGATTGGCCATCGCGGGCGGGTTATGCCTGTTGGGGGGAGTGGGAGATGCATGGCTTCGGCGGAAACGCTGGACTCAGGCCCTGCAAATGACCGATGACGAACGACGACGGCTGTAGTTGCGATCGCTGAACGTCCGCGAGCGGCGGATGTCAATCCGCCGTGTTCGAACGACGTTGTGGTACGTGAACTGAGCGTCAGCAGACCAACTTCGCCGGGCGGAGTGTACTAGCAGGCGACATGCCGGTTTTCGGCGGAAGTGCGGGTTGCACGGGGGACTCACGTCCCCCGCTCGCTCATGAGTGCGCACCACGACAGAGACCCATGCATGGCCATTCGCTACCGGATCGACGCCCCTTCCACCCAGCCGCTACGCGTGCTGCTCCTCGCGGGTGGCCCTTCTGCTGAGCGGCCGATCAGCCTTGATAGCGGGCGAGCGGTGCGGGATGCCTTGCGAATGGCGGGGCATCGCGTTTCGATTTTTGATCCGATGGACGAGACGTTATATGGGGTCAAGGCCGATTGGTTCGATGTCGCCTTTATTGCCTTGCATGGTCGGTACGGTGAGGACGGGACCGTTCAGGAGCAGTTGGACGCACTCGGCCTCCCCTACACCGGCAGCGGGCCGAGGGCTTCCGCACTCGCCTTTGAAAAGTCGACCGCCAAGACGCGGTTCCTCCAGCATGGTGTCCCGACTCCCGCTTCGGTCTCGATCCGGCACGGCGACTCCGCCGAGGCATGGCGTCTCGCCGCGACGAAACTCGGGCTGCCGGTGGTCGCGAAACCGGACCGCCAAGGCTCGAGCATCGGCGTGGGCTTTGCCTTCTCGCTCGATGAGGTCGCCACCGTCGCTGCTGAGGCGCTCCGGCACGATGACTGCGGCCTCCTCGAACAAGCGATCCCCGGCGAGGAATGGACTGTTCCCCTTCTCGACGATGAGTGCCTGCCCGCGATTCGAATCGGCACCGCGCGGGCGTTTTTTGACTACGAGGCGAAGTACCTTTCCAACGACACATCCTACGAGTTCCCGACCGATGTGAACCCGGAACTCCTCGATCGGATCCTGACGACGGCACAGAACGCAGCTCAGGCTCTGGGTTGTCGGGGGCTCTCCCGCGTCGACCTCCGCGTTGATCCCTCTGGCCAACCGTGGGTGCTGGAGGTCAACACGATCCCCGGACTGACCGATCATAGCCTGTCCCCGAAATCTGCCTCCCATGCGGGGATCGCGTTCCCCGAGTTCTGCACCTTACTTTGCCAACGAGCCATCCGGAGCCAAGGGACGCCCATCGCCCCGAGTCACCGGCCCCGCGCTCGTGATGATCGCCATGCCGAGGCGTGGGGCCTCTAACCGCTTTCGACAAATGATCGTCGTGGTTCGCTCCGCGAACCAACGTTGGATCGCGGAGCGATCCACGACTATCGGACAGTTGTTGATCGAGCAGTCCTAACGGCTCAGCCCTCAGGCTTGCCTCCCAGGTCGGTCGCCGGTACAGATGGGGAACTGCACCCCTCTGTGATCGGGAGCCATCATGCGAATTGGGCATTGCCAAGCCGACTCCACCCTCGGTGATTTCGAGGGGAACCTCAAAAAAGTGATCGCTGGTCTCGAACGAGCGGACGCGGATCGCGTCGATATCGTCTCCTTTCCGGAGTGCTTCTTGACCGGGTACCCGGATGACGGAGAGATCGCCCGGCGGGATGCCTTTGCGATCGACTCTCCGCAGGTGATGCGGGTTCTCGGTGAATCGAGCCGCTTCGAAACGGCGTTCATCGTCGGCTTTAACGAATCGCGTGGAGCTGACCTGTACAACACTGCTCTGGTGGTTCACAAGGGGCACCTGCTGGGGCATTTCAGCAAGTGTTCCGCCTACCAGAAGTTTCACAAACAAGGTCGCGAGTTCCCGATCTTCACGCACAAGGGGCTGACCTTTGGTGTCATCATCTGCTCCGATGGCGGGTACATTGAACCGGCCAGGCTGCTCGCCTTGCAAGGGGCCCAAGTCATCTTCGCTCCGCACTTCAACTACATCAGTGCCCCTGGACTCATCGCGCACTTCATGAAGGTCCGGGCTGACCACGTCGCCCGGGCGGTCGAAAACAGCATTTACTTCGTTCGCGGCAACAATGTCTCCCTGGGAGGCCATGAAGAGTGCATCACTGGCTACGAAGGGATCGGCTATGGCGATAGCTACATCGTCGACCCCCACGGAGAAATCCTCGTCCGCAGCCGCCGCCACGTCGAGGACTTCATTTTCGCGGAGATCACTCCCGAGAAAGATCGGAGTTGGGATGCGGGTCGTTCGATGTGGAGTGCTCGCGAATTTGGCGAGCAACTGATGAGAATTGCCCGGAAGTCCCCGTAGTTTTCGACCTCTGAATGGAAGCATCACCCCAGCCGTGTGGGCACCAAACCGCCCTCTTGCGGTCCAACGGGCTGGCCGTTATCCCAGCTAGAAGCCACGTCCGGTGGCACCGGTGCTACCATGCCACCGTGGCGATTGATCTCGGTCTACGGCGCTGGTTCTTGAATCGCCGCTTTCACTGCCTCGACCTCTAACATTACTCGAAAGCCGGTGAAATTAAACTGCGACTCCGGAGTGCGGGCGTAGCGATGCGACGAACGGCAGAGGGGCCACATATACACCCAGTGGCCACCACGGATCACGCGACGGGGCTCGGTCGTCGAGGTCACACTGGGGTTCTCTACGAGCTGATCGGGATACGCCGCGTAGTGGTCCTGGCACCATTCCTCGACGTTGCCGTGCATGTCGTACAGGCCGAACGGATTGGGGGCCAACTCGCCGACCGCGTGCGTGCGGCCTTCCGAGTTCACGTTAAACCAGCCCGCCCGTGCCAGATCCTGGTCCGTGGTCCCCGTCCAGTATTTGGTCGTCGTCCCCGCGCGACAGGCGAACTCCCACTGCGCCTCGGTCGGCAACCGGTAGCCGGTCCCGGCCAGCGGCGTCACCGTCTCGCCCTCCTGCACAGAGAACGGCTGAAGCTGCTCTTTCTGGTTCAGCTTCGCACAGAATTCCGCAGCGTCGTGCCAACTCACCATTTCCACCGGGTGCAGGGCGGTGTCCATCCCCACAACATTGTCTTTTCCAAAACTCAGCGGAGCGAAGCAGGAGGCATTGCGGTCCTTTCCCAGAACCTGTTCGTACTCACCTTGCGTCACTTCATAGACACCGAGGTAGAACGGCTGCGT
>JAYSVZ010000533.1:0-4281 GCA_043718305.1 Planctomycetota bacterium
CGGTCTTTGACCCCGACGGGGTCTCGTCTCGTAGCCCAGGGTCGGCTGCGCAGCGGCAGACCCTGGGGCAGTCATATCGAATGCCGTTCAACCTCAACGGGGTTGCGTCCGATGACTGACGCAACCCCGTGGGGGTTGAAACGGCTGGAATCGATCGAAACCCAGGGTTTCCCGCCGTGCGGGCAACCCTGGGCGATGAGACGAGACCCCGTGGGGGTCAATTCACCGACGTTGGGGACGCCCACACGACCAGCGATGGACACCCTTGACGAGCCATCGAATTCCACAAGGAACTGTTATCATCACCAGCCAGTTCACTTTCCCTCACTCGCGCGGAAGCTCCTGATGCGGCGATTCTGGTTCTGGTCGATGCTGCTGGTTGTCTCAGCCAGGATCACTCTCGCGCATGATGGCCCCGGGGGGCATACGCACCCGCCGATGAAGCTCATTGATGCGGCCCTCCATGCCCCGAGCGCCATGCCGGACCGCGTGCTCCTCAGTTGGGAGGCCGATCCAGCCACCTCGGCTGCGGTGACTTGGCGGACCTCGGATGTCGTGGATCAGGGGCTCGCCGAAATCGCCATCGCCACCGACGGGGCGCAGTTTGCGAAGGCCGCCCAGCGCCTCGCGGCGGTGTCGACTCCGGTCGAGACTGACTTTGGCAGAGCTCGGTTCCATACAGCTTCGTTCACCGGCCTGACTCCCAAGACGAAGTACGCGTATCGCGTTGGTGATGGCGAAAACTGGAGTGAATGGTTTCAGTTTCAGACGGCCAGCGACCAGCCCGAGCCGTTTACGTTTGTCTATTTTGGCGATGCACAAAACGACATCCGTTCACTCTGGTCGCGCGTCGTGCGCGAGGCGGCGCGGGATGCACCGAAGGCGGCCTTCATGCTCCATGCGGGAGACCTCATTAACCGGGCTGACAACGATGCGGACTGGGGCGAGTGGTTCCAGGCGGGCGGGCCACTGCATGCCATGATCCCCTGCATCGCGGCGACCGGGAATCATGAGTACAAAGTCACACAGAAGATCGCCGGGATTCCGACGAAAATCGAACTCTCCAAGTATTGGCGTCCGGGGTTTGCCTTTCCGCTGAATGGGCCGGAGAAGTTGAAAGAGACCACGTACTTCATCGACTACCAGGGGGTGCGAATCGTGGTCCTCAATTCGAATGATCGGCATCTCATTCAACGCGACTGGCTCGACAAAGTTCTTTCGACGAACCCGCAAAAGTGGACGATCGTGACCTTCCACCACCCGCTCTATTCGACCGCCGCTGGACGCGACAACCCGATGATTCGCACCGCTTGGCAGGCCGTCTTCGACAAGCACAAAGTCGACCTCGTCTTGCAGGGTCACGACCACTCCTACGGGCGAACCGGCTTAATCCACGGATCGAACACGACGACCGGCCTGGTGAAACAGGTTCCTCAAATCGGCACCGTCTACGTCGTCTCGGTCAGCGGTCCCAAGATGTACGGCATACAGACGCGACCGATCTTCAAGCGGTCTGCCGAAGACACCCAACTCTATCAGGTGATCCACATCGACGGCGGCGAACTGAAGTATGAGGCCCATACCGCGACCGGACGACTCTACGACGGGTTCATGCTCAAGAAGAAAGCCGGTCAGCCGAACGAGATGATTGAACAGATCCCCGCCACGCCGGAGAATCGGCGGGCTGTCGAGGACGATGGGACGAAGGAGGCCAAATGATGCGAGCGCTTTCAGTGAGTAACGGTATATGGATCTGCTTCCTGTGTATCGTCTTGGGGGCGGCAGAGTTGCTTGCCGACACAACCACGCGGCCCAACATTGTCTTCATCCTGGCGGATGATCTCGGCTGGGGGGATGTCGGCTGTTACGGTCAGGAGAAGATTCGGACGCCGCACATCGACAAGCTCGCCGCTCAGGGGATGCGGTTCACGAACGCGTACTCCGGGGCTCCGGTCTGCGCTCCGTCGCGATGTACGCTGATGACCGGCCTGCATCTGGGACATGCCCAAGTGCGAGGCAACAAGCAAGTCCAAGGCCCCGATGGAAAGCCTGGCGAGGGACAACACCCGCTCATCGAAGGCACGGTCACACTCCCCAACACACTTCGTCAGGCGGGGTACATCACCGGGGCCATGGGGAAGTGGGGTCTAGGCCCCGTCGACTCGACCGGGGCTCCGCACCACATGGGGATCGATCATTTCTTCGGCTACAACTGCCAAACTGTCGCCCATAGCTTTTACCCGCCTCATCTCTGGCGGAACACCGATAAGGTGCTGCTCAACACCCAGCCGGTCCCTCGAAATGCCAAGCAGCCCACCGGCGAAGTCCGCTTCGAAGACTGGGAAGCGGAGCAGTACGCCCCCGCACTAATGCTCCACGAGGCGGTCGAGTTCCTCAAGGACCACCGCGAGCATCCGTTCTTCTTATACCTCCCGTTCATCGAACCGCATGTGGCGATGCAACCTCCGCGCCGGATCGTGGAGAGCTATCCCCTCGAGTGGGACAACCGCCCCTATCGCGGGGAGTGTGGCTACACGCCGCACCCCCGGCCCCGCGCGGGGTACGCCGCGATGGTCACCAGCCTGGATGAGCATGTCGGGGCGGTACTGCGAACGCTTGATGAACTCGATCTCGCGAAGAATACGCTGGTGATCTTTACGAGCGACAATGGAGCGACACACGCGCACAACGCTGACCCCGACTTTGGGATCGGTGGGGTCGACACAAAGTTCTTTCGCAGCACCGGTCCCTTCCGCGAACGCAAAGGAAGTGTCCACGAGGGGGGCCTGCGCGTGCCGCTCATCGTCCGCTGGCCGAATCGGGTCGCAGCGGGGTCGGTGAGTGACTACCCAACGTACTTCCCAGACCAGTTCCCGACACTGTGCCAAGTGGTTGGTGTGGAGGCTCCGTCGAATCTGGACGGCGTGAGTCTTTACCCGACGCTGATTGGCCACGGGATTCAAGCGACGCGCAACCCGCTCGTGTGGGTCTTCCCCGAATACGGCGGGCAGGTTGCGGTCCGGATGGGGGATTTGAAAGTGGTACGAACCAACCTGCACCGCCCGAAAGAGATTACCGCGTGGCAGGTCTACGACCTCGCCCACGACCCCGGTGAAGCGAATGATCTCGCCGCCGCGCGACCCGAGGTGGTCGCCTCGGCGATTGAAGTTCTCCGGCGAGAGACCTTGGAGAACCCCACCTTCCCGGTCCGCATTCCGGGAGTCAATCGGGAGTGAGGCTGCTGGGGACTGACATCGCTGTGCAAATGTGTGCTGAGTCAGCGGCACTCTCTACCCCGACTTGGGGCAGAGAGAATTCGCAAATCAGAGGGGGCCACTCAAAACTGCGATGTCCCCGGGCGCTGGTCGGTGCGCGCCCCTTGGCGCAGGACGACCTGCATCCCGAAAATCTCCTCGAACAACCCCCGTCCTTGTTTGAGGGCGAGTTGCTCGGTCGACAGATCCTCGACGTGCGGAACAGTGATGACGAGTGTTCCGCTCCGGCGATGGCACTCGATCTCGCGGACACGATTATTCTTCGAGGCATCGAGCGCCAGCGCCAGCCGTAGAATCGCCGCCATCTTGGCGACGGCCACCCGACCGTCACGGTCCAACGTGTTGTAATACAGATGCGTCGGCTTGGGTGATGACCGGCGGTGATATCGCGCCACCAGCGCCACCAGGAGCACATCGCTCCCCGATAAGCCAAAAATATCACTATTCATAATCAGGTATTGCGAGTGCTTGTGCAGGCTTCCCGAGCTGACAAACCCGCCGATCTCGTGCAGGATCGCGGCGACATATAACAGCAACTCATACTTCGCGTCGAAGCCATGTTCAGCCCGCAATTCATGGAATAGCCGTTGTGAGAGACGGGCCACCTGGACCGCATGCTCCTCGTCAAACTGGTACTTTCGCCCGAGTTCGAGGGCCGACCGCACGATCTGTTGTCGAAAGTCTTCGGACCAAGCTCCACCATCGGCAATCTCCTTGAGAAGCCCATCGCGCAGGTTGGCTGAGCTGACGTGGATCTGCTCCAGGCCGAGCAGCTTGGCGAGTTCGAGGTAGACGAGCAGTGCCGGGCCAGCGGTTTCGGCTTCGGAGAAGGGGATTCTCCATTGATTGACGATGGTGTCCTCGTTGAGATCGAGGAGTTCATCCACCAACTGGGCCCACTGCTTGACCGGGATGATGGCGAACTGCGTCTGGTCCCACTCCTTGAGAATCACTCGTGCGGCGAGACGAGCGTCGCCGCCCATGGCGATCAGTTCGACCTTTCGAT
>JAYSVZ010000534.1:0-4270 GCA_043718305.1 Planctomycetota bacterium
CGGAAGCTGTCGATCGACTCGATGCAGGGGGCGACCTGCACAGTGACAAATCTCGGCGGGCTGGGCGGCATTGCCTTTACGCCGATCGTGAACTACCCCGAGGTGTGCATCCTCGGCATGTCCCGGTCGCAGATGGAACTGAAGCTCGAAGACGGAAAGGTCGTCGAGCGGATGATGCTCCCGATCTCCTTGTCGTATGATCACCGGGTGATTAACGGTGCGGATGCGGCGCGGTTCGTGACGGCACTGGTCAATATGCTGGCCGACCCGTTTCAGTTGTTGGCAGCGTGCTGAATCAGGCCAGCCGTCGAATACAAAAGTGGAATTCGAAGTGCCAACAATAACTCGTCGCCCGGACGAATGGCTTTCAAACGAAGAGGCCGCGAGAATCGAAGGCAGCAACAAATGCATTCCCTCGAATTCACGCGGCCACCGGGCGGCTTGGAAAGACCGCCCGAACTGGTAATCCGCTCAACGGACTAATCCAGCAGCAGTTCCAGTGTCGTTCCGGCAGCAATTTCGTGTTGCCGATCCATTGATCCCGCCAGGTACTTTTCCGGAATCGCCTTGAAGGCCGCTTCCTTCTTACCGGGGGTCATGTAGTACGTGTACTTCCCGGGAGTGAGCTTGGCGGTGAACGCCCCACCCTTCACATCGACCACGGCGGGCAGACCATCACCGGTCGGCTGGAAGTTCAGTTTCACATCGGTCAGCGGCTTGCCGCTCATGGTCACTTTGCCGGTCACATCGACGGGGTCAGAGAACGGGGCAACCGAGACGCCACCACATCCGAGGGAGGCCAGAACCAGCACTGCACAGAGAATTCGCATTGTTCGTTTCCTTCAAGAAAGGCCCCCCGCGCCGCAAGCGGCGCGAGGGGAGGTCACTTTTTCACCAGCTCGCCATCGAGCCAGGCATCAAACTAGAACTCACCCACGACCTTGCCGTCCTGGGAACCGACGATCCACTTGATCACCAGCGTGTCCATGTTCTCGCTCAGGAAACGGACCGAACCGTCGCCCATGGCGGAATGGCAGCCACCGACGTGGAAGCTGTACATTTCGTCGTTCGGGCCGCAGTTGTTCACGGTCCACAGGCACTCGGCGGGTCCCCCGATCGGGTTGTTGTTGTTGTTGATCCGCAGCGTCCGGGTACCGAGCGAGTTGCTCGGACCTGACACACCGTTTGAACCTGCATCGGGATCGGCCCAAGCGTACATGCGGCGACCGTTCGATGCACCACCCGACCAGGCTGGTCCTTCGGCGATGGGGGAAGGCCGGCTCGACAGCGAGGCGAACTTGCCAGCGGTCGGGTGAGCCCGGCCCGCATCTTCCACGCATAGAATGGTGTTCGAAAGACCGTCCACGACGTTTCCGAAGCCCCATTTGCGATCGCAGGAGAGCATGCTCTTCTGAGTCATTGCCAACCGTCGAGCCGACGATGTCGGACGGGTGCCGATCGGATCGGTTCCGCCGGAGATCGTGCCGTCTTCAACGTCACACGTTGCACAGAACATGTAGTCCCAGGCTCCGTAACCGTCGGGATTCCGCTGACCTTCCGCGATCGGGGTCGACGGGCAGATGAACGACGTGATCCAGGTCTTGGAGGCGGCCACCGTATTCGGGTAAGCGGGGTCGTTGTACACAGCACCCTGGGCATCCGGATGGATTTGGGTCATCGTGTAGGTGCCATTGGTGACCATCTGCGAGTTGGTCAACTGATGTTCCATCATGTTGAACACTGGCATCTGATCGATGTACGGCAGCAGCAGCGTCGGCGTCGACTGGGTCATGTACGTCGTGCCAGCACCACCGGTGCTATCGCACTGGCCGGAGTGCGGCGTCTTGCGGTAGGTGCTCTCGAAGTTGTGAACGGCCAGACCAATCTGCTTCAGATTGTTCTTGCACTGTGAGCGGCGAGCCGCTTCACGAGCCTGCTGCACGGCGGGCAGGAGCAGGGCGATCAACACGGCAATGATCGCGATCACGACCAGCAGCTCGATCAGGGTGAAACCCGACCGGCGACCAACACTCATCCGGGAGTGAACAAACGGACTCTTCATCTAGGAACCCCTCAAAGGGAAGCGAATTCGCAGCTTGCCACCCGTCCCACACGGACCGGCCCGAACCATGGAGAGGGGAAAACAGATCCCCGGGGGTGCAGCTGCCAACAAGACCCCGACCACTGTGAGCGGAACAACCACTCACCCTTTCGGTGTGGGCATTTTCGGGCCAAATGTGAAGACGATATGAAGAATCGGAGAAATGGCCGGGAACTCGATTGAGGGAGGCCCCTTGACTTCTTGGGGTGGGGCCTTTGCGCTCGGATCGCTCTGCAATACGATATCCGCTGATCCCCCTCAGAATACGAGATCAGAGGCTTGCGCATGGCAGACACCCCCGATACCAACCCCGAGTCCGAGATCCCACCCGCACGATTCGACGTGCTGGTGCAGATTCTTTCCAGCCAGTCGCTCCTGGCGCTGGGGTTGATCCCCGATCCACAAGGGAACACTGAAGTTCGGCTGCCGATCGCGCGGCACTTTATCGACATGCTCGCCATGCTCGAGACAAAGACAAAGAGCAACTTGACGGGGCATGAACACAACTTGCTGGAGCGGACGCTACATGAGCTGCGGGTCTTGTATCTGGACAAGATGCAGGCCCCGGAGCCTCCCCCCGCGTGACGCCCTCGCCTCGTGGGATCACACGTGTGATAATCCCCCGCAAGGGTGAAATGGTGGCTGGTAGCGACCGCAGCCCGTCTTTCGGAAAGTGCCTGTCTCGATGAACCCCTCTGTTGAAGTCGATGGAGTTCGCCTCCACCTGTCCCGCCCCGATACATCGAGCGGGGACTGGATTGGCCAGCGCGAAGTGCTCAAGCAACTGCTGGCCTGTTGGCTGGTCGTCGATGAACGCGACTTGCCTCTGGCTCCGCGCCTGATCGGCACACCGGGGATCGGCAAGACAACCCTCGCCATCGCCGCTGCCCATGCGCGGAAGCAGGAACTCTACATCTATCAATGTACCGCCGACACGCGGCCCGAGGACTTGTTGATCTCGCCGGTGCTGGCTGAGAGCGGCAAGATTCAGTACCAGGCCAGCCCGCTCGTGACCGCCATGATTCGCGGCGGCGTGTGCGTCCTCGACGAGGGAAACCGCATGAACGAGAAGTCATGGGCCAGCCTGGCCCCGCTGCTCGACCATCGGCGGTATGTCGAATCGATCGTGGCCGGGGTCATGATCAAGGCGCATGCCAACTTCCGCTGTGCCGTGACGATGAACGAGGATGACTCGACCTACGAAATCCCCGACTACATCCTGAGCCGCATCCAGCCGACGTTGACGCTGGGCCATCCCTCGCGGCAGGACGAACTGGCGATTCTCAAATACCACATCCCGTTTGCCAACGACGAGATGCTCGATCTGACGGTCGATTTCCTTCAAAACTCACACCTGCTGAAGCTCGACTTCTCAACGCGCGACGGGATCAACGTCCTGCGGTACGCACTGAAGATGGTCGCTGCTGACCCGACCCATCCACTGGCGAAGGACGCCGCCTGGCGCGAGTCGCTGAAGGCGTGCCTGGGTGATGATGCGATGGATTTGCAATCACTCGCCGAACGCAAGAGCCAAGCTCTCGGCGGAAACGCCGTCCCGATGGGGTTGGGCGATTTCTTCTTTGATCCGAATAATCCGTTACATCCCGATTTCGAAGGGGACGATGATGATGATGACGAGGATGACCTGCCCTAGCGTGAGAGTGCGCGACAATTCACTCAAGACATCACCACCCTAAGACAATCCCGAGAATCGCAATGAGCCAACCCGCAAAGAACACGCACAATCCCCATTGCTGAAGGCGGAGGGCCAAGCGTGCCTTTCGGCTCCAATCGGGGTGATCAGATTCACTCACCTTCTTGAGCCATGCTCTGGAACGTGCCTGGCCAGTCTTCGACAAGAAATCCCATTCGTCCGGAGTCTCGATGGTCCCTCGCGTTAGACGCCCGAGCCACAAAGCCATCCAACTACCAATCATAAGCGTCAGCACACCCACAATTGCGATCGGAGCTATGATCGGTATCACGCTGGACATGAGAGTGACCCATCTGGCAAAAAAGACCCCTGTTGCAAACGCGGATTTGCAACAGGGGTGTCAATTCATGCAACGCTGGCGGCCCACGTTCTGGCGAAGGTGGCTACGGCTTAGTACCGGTAGTGCTCCGCCTTGTATGGCCCATCGACCGGCACGCTGATGTAGTCGGCCTGCT
>JAYSVZ010000535.1:0-4269 GCA_043718305.1 Planctomycetota bacterium
AATCGAAGGCGAAATCAAGCAGCGAGGCTCATACGCCGAGTTGTTCGGGGATCCTGAACTCCGTTATCGCGCGATCGTTGGTTTATTTCTGGCGAGTGCGGGTGTGATCGGTCTGTGGGGGATCGGGTTCTTCGCGGGCGACCTGCAACGCGAGGTGTTCGGCCCCATGCTGACCGCTGCCGGAGAGAAGGATGTCGATGGCAGACTCAAACAACTCTCCGGGATCGTCCTGCTCGTTCAGAACATCGGGGCGTTCTTCGGCATCTACATGTTCAGCTATGTCAGCCACTACTTGGGACGGCGTCCCACGTTCGCGATCTGCTTTGTGGGAGCGATGCTAGCGACGATCAACGTCTTCTGGAATCTGGGACGGTTTAATGGCATCTCGGACATCTACTGGATGATCCCCCTGATGGGGTTCTTCCAGTTGTCACTATTTGGGGGCTATGCGATCTACTTCCCGGAATTGTTCCCGACGCGACTGCGATCGACGGGCACTAGTTTCTGCTACAACGTCGGACGCTTTGTGGCCGCTGCGGGGCCGTTCACGCTGGGAGTGTTGATCAAGAATGCCTACGGCCATCACGAGGGGGCACTCCCGTTCCGGTATGCAGGTTGCACAATGTGTGCGATCTTTCTGGTCGGGTTGCTGGTGATCCCGTTCATTCCCGAGACGAAGGGCAAGCCGCTGCCCGAGTAGGTGCTCCGCTGCGTTGCCAAGCCGAAGTCGCGCCGCCGGTGAGTGAGACGCATGTCTGACCGACCACTGATCATTGATGCCCACCAGCACTATTGGGAGTTGGGCCGGTTTGACACCCGCTGGCTGACCGCGCCGCAGCATGCCCGGATCTGCCGCGACTATCGGCCAGAACACCTCCGACCACTCATCGACGCGGTCGGCGTCACGCGAACCATCTTTGTCCAGACGCAGCACAACCTGGAAGAAAATCGCTGGGCGCTCCAGCTCGCTCATGAGAACGATTGGATCTGCGGTGTCGTCGGCTGGATCGACTTGGCGAGTCCCGACTGTGCCGCCCAACTCGCTGAGTTCCGGGCGGACCCCAAATTTGTCGGTGTGCGGCACATCACCCAGGACGAACCGGACGATGACTTCATCGTCCGCCCCGAGATCCTTCGCGGCTTACGAGTCCTCGAACAGCAACGATTCCCGTTCGACTTACTGTTCTACGTGAAGCATCTGAAGCACGCAGCCACTCTGGGGCGGGAGTTCCCGGAACTGCCGATGGTGATCGACCACCTTGCCAAGCCGGGGATCAAGGCCCGGCGGTTCGATGACTGGGAGGCGAACTTCCGCGAGGCAGCCCGGTTCCCGAACATCCACTGCAAACTTTCGGGGATGGTCACCGAAGCCGATTGGAATCACTGGAAGCCCAGCGATTTGCAACGGTATGTCGACATCGCCCTGGAGTGCTTCGGCCCCCGGCGACTGATGTCCGGGAGCGACTGGCCCGTCTGCGAACTGGCCGGGAGTTACCAGCAAGTCTTCGAGGCCCTGCGCGAATGCCTGGCGGCGCTCAGTCCCAGTGAGCAAGGCGAAATCTACGCTGGGACCGCACAGCGGTTTTATGGAGTGAAGTGAATCGGGGAGTGAGTTGCAGCATGGGCCAGATGCCCATGCTGCGTACTCCTTCAGACAGCGGTTGCTCCCGGCTTCATGGGGGCTACAACTGCGACCGAATCAAGAGGTCAATGGTCCCTTCGTTGTCTTGAAATCCGAGCCCCCATTGCGGCGGAACGTCGTCGTTGATGGACAAGTAGAGTCGACCACTCTGGCCACCCGGGGTCATGGTTTCCGGCATCGTCCGTGAAAGCGGGATGATCAGCGTCAACAACATAGGTCTTGGCCTTGAGGGCCCGAATCCCCGTCACGTATTTGGCCTGATCGGCACTGCTCAGTGTTGCTGCGTCTCTACGGACTTTCATGATGACCTCGATCTCAAGTGCCTGCTGGAACGAGACTGACGACGATGCCAGTCGACACATCAAGAGCGTTTGGACCTTACACGACTTTTTATACGAGGCATTGAACTCGGTTGTCGCAACGATGGCGTTCATTGATTTTTCGTTCACCGGCAGTGGAATTCCAGTCTTCAACGAATGATTCTCTCATCAGAACTACCCATCGGTTGACCGAAAAGATATAAGGGACTTACGATATGTCCTCAGGAGCCAATCGATGTTCAGTTTCCAGGCCTGCGGAGCAAAACTCTGTGACCAGATCGTCCGGCGCGAAGTGCTTCGCGCGGGGGGGCTGGGGGTCTGTGGGTTGTCGTTGGCTCAATTGATGGCCCCACAGGCTCGGGCCGCTTCCTCCACAGCCAGTGGGGGCCGGGCCAAGTCGTGCATCGTGCTATTCCTAATGGGCGGACCGCCGCAGCACTCGACGTGGGATCCGAAGCCACACGCACCCGACAATGTCCGCGGCGACATCGCTCCGATCGCGACGAGCATTCCCGGCGTACAGTTTGGCGAGTTGATGCCGAAGCTCGCGCAGCGGGCCGACAAATTGGCGGTACTGCGGGCGATGTCCACGTTCGATAATGCCCACTCGTCGAGCGGCTACTACATGCTCACCGGGCGTCCGCATGCTCCGATGAATGCCGAGAACGCCAACCCCGGAGCCCCGAATGATTGGCCGAACTGGGGGTCGGTGGTCCAGAAGTTGACCGAGCCGCGCGGGCATCTGCCGGGGGCGGTGCGGCTGCCGAATCATATTTTTAATACGGATGGCTCGACTTGGCCGGGGCAGGACGGCGGCATGTTGGGGCGGAGCATCGACCCGTGGCTCTTTCGATGCCAGCCCGCTTCCCCGGACTACCGGATCAGTGAGTTCCAGTTGCCCGACAATATGTCGCTCGACCGGCTCGCCTCGCGGAAGGAACTGATCCGGTCGCTCGATCAGTCGCTGGTCTCTGCTCGCGCTGAGACCAAAGTCGGCAGCTTTGCCACTCAGCAGGAGCGGGCGTACGGGCTGCTGGCATCATCGGCCTCGCGTGGGGCATTTGATCTGTCGTTGGAGACTCCTGAGACGCGGGCCCGGTATGGCAATACGCAGTTCGGACAGAGCTGTTTGCTGGCTCGGCGGTTGATTGAAGCCGATGTGCGGCTGGTGCAGGTGAACTGGTATCGCGGGCCAGAGGAGCCGTCGAATGCCCCGTGCTGGGACTCGCATGTCGGCGAGACCGATCGGCTCAAGAACGTGCTTGTGCCTCCGACTGACAACGCCTTCTCGGCACTGCTGGACGACCTGTCTGAGCGGGGGATGCTGGATGAGACGTTGATCGTCTGCATGTCGGAATTCGGCCGCTCGCCGAAGATGAACAGCAGTGCCGGACGCGACCACTGGGGGCCCGTCTTCTCCGTCGCCCTGGCCGGGGGAGGGATCAAGGGCGGCCTCGTCCACGGGGCCTCGGATGAGATCGGAGCCTACCCCAAGCAAGGCGTTGTGAAACCGGAAGACCTGACCGCGACGATCTTCCATTGCCTGGGGTTTACACCTGAGACCGAGTTCCACGACTCCCTCGGTCGCCCGTATTCGATCAGTCGCGGCCGACCGATTGAACAGATATTGGCGTGAGTGTCCGACTCTGGATGACTGCATGCCAACGGGGAAGACTGGAGATCTCGCCGGGCCACCCGACCCGTGTGAAACCGCGATTGAGTGATTGGTTGGATCTGCGTACTCTTCATCGATCATGAGTCTCCAAGAACTGCAATCGTCGATTTCTCAATTGCCGCGTGCTGATCGCGAATCGTTGCTCCGCTTTTTGGGGCAGCAATTGGCCGATGAGGTGGGCGGCCCGCGATCGTCAACGACGGTGGTCGATCGATCGCAATGGGTGGAAGAGTTGCGTCTACTTCGCGAGCGTATGGCGACCGGCCATTCCGGAACGCCGCTTGCGGAAGTTTTGGATGATCTGCGTGCGGAATGAGTGGGGCCATGAGCTATTGGGATACGTCGTCGTTGGCCAAACTGTATCTCACCGAACCCGATTCGGCGACGTTTGATGCATTGGCGAACCGCACGACTGTGATCCGCATTTCGCCGCTGGTGCGTTTTGAATCACGTCTGGCATTCTGGCGACGCGAGCGAGAAGGGGCGATCACTGCTCACGGTGCGGTGGTGCTCAGCCGTCGACTGGATGCGGATATCGCAGCTGGCAAAATGGAACTCATCGCGCCGGAGCTGTTGGTCGAAACGTGGTTTGAGCAAGTGGTTCAAGCCTGCATGAGTCGACCTGAACCGAT
>JAYSVZ010000536.1:0-13752 GCA_043718305.1 Planctomycetota bacterium
CGTAATCCCACTGGCTGGCTCTTCCCCATACTTCAAATGGAAGTCCGCGATCCCCTTTTCCAGGTTCTTAAATTCCACGAGGACACCGGCCTCTTGAGCCACCCGCCTCGCGTTCATGACTGCTGGCAGGAGGAACGCAGCCAAGATTCCAATGATCACAATCACGACCATCAGCTCGATGAGCGAGAACGCTCGGCGGTGGCCGGGGCGACCCGTGCCAGTGCGAACCCGGGACGGACAGCTTGGCTGGGTGGAATGTGGCTGCATGGGAGACTCCTGCGCGGGGACTGGTCTGAGGCGGGCTCGGGACCGGTCGGAGGCCAACTTTGCGAGGTGATGACGAGGTGTAGCGTTTTGCAGCACCTTGTTGTTCGAGTCTGGCGGTCGGAACGGGGGTTGTGCCTCGTTCTGAACCGACTTTTCCTCGAACTCACCACCGAAACAACTTGATCGCACCTGCCGTGCCAGCGAGCCGAAATCCGGCTCGCGGGTTCCAACTTCTTCGACTAGGAGAGCTCGTTGAGGAGCTTAACCAGTGGAAGGAACAGCGCGATCACGATGAAACCGACGATAATCCCGAGGACGACGGTCATGATCGGTTCGAGGAGGTTCACCAACCCCTCGATCAAGACCGAGACTTCTTCCTCGTACACGTCGGCGACCTTGTAGAGCATGTTGTCGAGGGCCCCGGTTTCCTCGCCCACGTCGACCATGTTCACGACCAGATCGTCCGTGATGCGGGTCTCCTTGAGGGGGACCGCCATCGTTTCGCCTTCGCGAATCGAGTTTTGGATATGCTCGAACGCCTTGCGAAAGACTTCGTTGCCGGCTGTGTCGCGGGCGATGGCGAGGGCTTCGAGAATGGGCACCCCCGAGGCGATGAGTGTCCCCAGCGTCCGGGATGTTCTGGCGACCGTCGATTTGGAGATGATCGCCCCCAGCAGGGGGATCTTTAAGGCAATGCGGTCCATGATATAGGCCCCCGTTTTGTTCTTCTTGATGATCATGATCAGCAAGTAGAACCCGATCGGGATTGTCGGGATCAAGTACCAGTACTTGACCACACTATCGCTCATGCTGATGAGCAATTCCGTGATCTCGGGCAGTTCGACATCGAAGCCTTCGAAGATCGTCTTAAACTTGGGGATGATGAAGTACATGATCCCGCCGACGATCACCCCGGCCACCAGAAGCACGGCTGCCGGGTAGATCATGGCCCCTTGGACCTTGCGTTTCAGGCTTTGCGACTTCTCCTTGAACTCGGCGAGGCGCTGGAGAATGACTTCCAGGGCACCACCGGCTTCCCCGGCCTTGACCATGTTCACGTAGAGGTTGTCGAAGGCTTTGGGCTGTTTGGCCATCGCTTCGGAGAGGGTATTTCCGGATTCGACATCCTCAATGACCCCCATCAGGGAGTTCTTGAGCGGGCCGGGCTTGGATTGCATTTCCAGGATGCGGAGGCTTCGCAGAATCGGCAGCCCGGCGTCCTGGAGCGTCGACAGTTGGCGGGTGAATGTGCAGAGTTGCTTGGCTTTCACCTTGCCGAAGGAGAAGGCCCGCTTCTTGCGGGGACCGGTCCGCATTTCGGCCTTGGTCTTTTCCTTTTTCTTGTTCTTGTTGGCTTGCTCCGTGATCTTGGTCACGAAGAAGCCCTTCTCACGGATCTTCGACTGGGCTTCCTGTTCGGACCCGGCGTCGATCGTGTCTTTGACCTCAAGGCCGGTGTTATCCATGGCCTCGTATTTGTAGCTGGGCATTGAGTCTCTCCTCGATCACGAGGTCGGTCGTAATCGGGCACAGGGTGAGTGAGGTACTGGGCGTCAGTTCATCGAGTCAGTTCATCGCATCCAATCCAGTGTTCGACTCGAACACCGATTGGTCAATCCAAAGCGGCGAAAGGGGGTCAACCTTCTTCTTCCATGACCGTTTCGCGGACCACTTCGTCGATCGTCGAGACGCCGTCGAAGATCAGCTTCAAGCCCGCTTCGCGCAGGGTGGTCATCCCCTGGCTGCGGGCCAGGTTTCGCATGTCGTCGACCGACGCATCCGATGAGACCATGTCCCGCAGATCGTCGTTCATGTCGAGCAACTCGTAGATCCCGCAGCGGCCCTTGTAGCCCGAGTTGTTGCACCGCTGGCAGCCCTTGCCGTAGTAGAACTTGTACTTGCGAGCCTGCTCCACAGGGAGTTGCAACTCAAGGAGCAGTTCATCCGACGGATCGAACTGGGTCCGGCACTGGACGCAGATCTTCCGCACCAGCCGCTGAGCGAGGATCGCCTCGACCGTGGCTGTAATAAGGAACGTCGGCACCCCCATGTCGCGGAGGCGGGTGATCGCCGATGGGGCATCGTTCGTGTGCAGCGTGCTGAACACCAAGTGGCCGGTCAGCGAGCTTTGGACCGCGATTTCCGCCGTCTCGTAGTCGCGGATTTCCCCGACCAGGATGATGTCCGGATCATGACGGAGGATCGCGCGCAGGGCGGCTGCGAAGGTGACATCGATGTCGCTGTTGATGGGAACCTGGATGATCCCTTCGATGTCGTACTCGATGGGGTCTTCAGTGGTGATGATCTTGGTTTCGATGTCGTTCAGCTCGTTGAGAGCGGAGTACAACGTCGTCGTCTTCCCCGATCCGGTCGGACCGGTGACCAGCACAATGCCGTGCGGGCGGTGAATGGTTTTACGGAAGCTGGCGAGGATCGCGGGGTCCATCCCGATCTTGTTGAGGTCGAGTTGGACCACGGTACGGTCGAGGACTCGCATCACGACCGATTCGCCGAACATGGTCGGCAGGACGCTGACGCGAAGGTCAACAGGGCTGCCCCCGACGTTGAGTTCGATTCGACCGTCTTGCGGCAGGCGGCGTTCGGCGATGTCGAGGTTGGCCATGACCTTGACGCGGCTAACGATGGCGTTGGCCAGATGGCGGGGCGGCGGGACCATCTCGTAGAGCACACCGTCGGCCCGGACGCGGATCTTGAACTCATCCTCGAACGGCTCGAAGTGAATGTCCGAAGCCTGGTCCTTGATGGCCAGCAACATCACCATGTTGAGGAGCTTACGAATCGGATGCGAGTCGGCGTACTCTTCGCCCAGGTCGATCGTGCCTTGCTTCGTATTGGAGGCCAGCGATTGACTCTCCGGCATCGCCTCGAGGCCGGCAATCACGTCCTCAATACTGTCTTCTTTGGCGGCGTAGTGCTTGAGGATCGCCGCCTCGACCGCGGCCATGCTAGACACAGCCCCACGGACTTCCACGCCGATGAAGTTCCGCAGGTCGTCGAGCGCCCCGACATTCTGCGGGTCGGCCATGGCGACGGTCAGCACGCCGTCCCGCATGGAGATCGGCATGATCTTATAGACTTCGGCCATCGTGGAGGGCACGAGGTCGATCACCTTGGGCGGGATGTTGGTTTCCGCCAGATTGACGACGGGCATGCCCCACTGTTCAGCGAGGGCTTCGGTCAACTGATCGTTGTTGATCAGCCCCATCTTGATGGCCACCTGGCCGAGAATCTCACCGGGACTCTGCTTCTGCTCTTCGAGCACGTCCCACAACTGATCCTCGGACATGTGCCCGAGATCGACGAGAATCTGACCAATTCGACGCTGGGGCATGGGCCACCTGTGGGGGCGGATCGCCGGTCATTCGGCGAGTCCGCGTGGGGGTTCAAGGCGCAGGGGAGGCGTGGTGGACCGCTTCGGTGGCTGCCGAAGCGGAACGTTGCGGGCTACTCCTCGTCGTCTTCGTCCTCTTCCTCTTCTTCACCGTTCTCGTTGTAGACACCCTTCTTCGCATTCATGATCCGCATCTTCAGTTCGCCAGGATTGTTGGACCGCAGAACGCAGTCCTTTTCCTCGCAAATGTCCTTGCGCCAGAGATCGAAGAGCGCATCATCAAGGAGTTGCATCCCGTACTTGCGTCCGGTTTGAATCGACGAATTGATGCGGTAGGACTTGGCCTCGCGAATCAGGTTCGCAATGGCGGGGGTGACGACGAGCATCTCGTAGGCTGCGACCACGCCCTTCGGCTTGCGGGGGAGCAGAGCCTGGCTCAGGACGGCGATGATGGAGGAGGAGAGCTGGGTTCGGATTTGTTCTTGCTGGTTGGTGGGGAACACGTCGATGATTCGGTCGACCGTTCCCTGGGCACTCGACGTGTGCAGCGTCCCGAAGACCACGTGGCCCGTTTCGGCGGCGGTAATGGCGGAGGAGATCGTTTCCAGGTCGCGCATTTCGCCGACCAGAATCACATCGGGGTCCATCCGCAGGGCACGTTTGAGGGCCTCGGGGAAGTTCGGGACATCGACCCCGATCTCGCGCTGATTGATCGTCGATTTCTTATGCTTGTGGTAATACTCGATGGGGTCTTCGAGCGTGATAATGTGGTGGTCTTCATGATCGTTAATGTGATTAATCATGCTGGCCAGGGAGGTCGTTTTCCCCGACCCCGTGGGCCCCGTCACCAGGAACAGACCGCGCGGACGGTTAATCAAATCGGGCACAACCGCCGGCAGGCCGAGTTGTTCGAACGTCAAGAACTCGTTGGGAATTCGCCGCAGCACCAGTCCGATATGACCGCGCTGCTTAAACACAGCCACGCGGAACCGGGCCTTATCCCCGAAGGCGAAGCCGAAGTCGGTCCCGCCCATCTCCTGAAGCTCTTGCTGGTTCCGCTCGGGGGTGATCGACTTCATCAGCGAGACCGTGTCGCCCGCTTCGAGTGACTTTGTCTCCAGGCGGATCATCCGCCCGCCCGCCCGCACGACGGGGGGCTGGCCGGTCGTAATGTGCAGATCGCTCACCTTCTCCCGGACGACGGTTTCCAGGAGTTTGTCGATCTGCAAACGACGTTCATCGGGAGCATCGGCCATGCACGCCTCGGTTTACGAAGAGAGTGAGTGTGAAATCGAAGTGAACACGGGGCCGAATGATCGAGGGCGAACGCCCAGGGAAGTGCCGGGAACAGGGGATTATTCGTTCGAAACCCGCAAACCGGCAATCCGATTGCAGTTCCAACGAACGATGAACCCCTTAAGGTCAGTGACCGCCGCCTTGCAGCTTGTGAGCTTCTGTCAGGGTGGTGATCCCCGCCAGAGCCTTGTCGACCGCGTCCTCGACCAGCGTTTTCATGCCGAACAGCCGGGCCTGCCGCCGGATGTTCTGCGTCGGTTCACTGCGGAAGGCCATCTCGCGAATCGTTCCGTTCATCATCATCAATTCGAACACAGCCTTCCGTCCGCGGTAGCCCGACTGCTGGCAGTGGGCACACCCCTTCCCCTTCCGGAACTTGGCCGTTTCGATCTGATCGTCGGTCAACTCGAACAGCGCCAACTCGTCCAAGCTCGGCTTGTAGGAGTCCCCACACTTGGGGCAGACGCTCCGCGCCAGACGCTGGGCCATCACCGCCATGACCGACGAGGCGACCAGGAATGGCTGGACTCCCATGTCGATCAGACGTGTAATAGAACCGGGCGCATCGTTCGTGTGAAGCGTACTGAATACCAAGTGTCCAGTCAAAGAGGCTTGAATCGCCATCTCTGCCGTCTCGGTATCCCGGATTTCCCCCACCAGAATCACATTCGGGGCTTGCCGCAGCATGGCCCGGATGATGCGGCTGAAGTTCAGCCCGATCGAGTGCCGCACTTCGCACTGGTTGATCCCCGGCAGATAGTATTCGACGGGATCTTCGGCTGTGATGATTTTGCGGTCTGGACGGTTCAGTTCACCGAGAGCACTGTACAGGGTGGTGGTCTTGCCGGAGCCGGTGGGGCCTGTCACCAGAAAGATTCCGTTGGGGCGGCGGATGATGTTCTGGAACTTCCGGTAGTTCTCTTCGCTGAAGCCGAGGTTACGGATCCCGACCTTGATGTTGTCGCGGTCGAGAATACGCATGACCATGGCCTGACCGTGGTTGGTCGGCAGCACGCTGACGCGAAGGTCGAAGTCTTTCCCGCTCACACGGGTCTTGATCCGACCGTCCTGCGGGCGACGCTTTTCGGCGATATCGATCCGCCCCATGACTTTCAGACGGCTCATCAACGGGGCCAGCAGCCGTCGAGGCGGCGAGTCGCGCTCGACCAGCACACCGTCGATCCGGTAGCGGATGCGGACGCGGTCTTCGAACGGCTCGACGTGGATGTCGCTGGCCCGCATGTTCACCGCTTCGGTGATAATCAGGTTCACCAGCCGCACAATCGGAGAACTTTCGGAGTCGTCGGCCTGCGACTTCGCCTCTTGCAGCTCTGTCTCAGTGAAGTCGATGGCGGTTTCCGTAAACTCTTGCAGCATCGAGTCGACCGACTCAGTCTCGCTCTGACCGTAGTACCGATTGATGGCTGCCAGGATGGCGTCCTTTTGCCCCATCACCATGTCGATTTCACGGGCCAGAATGAACCGCAGCTTCTCGACCAGCTCGAAATTCATCGGGTCGACGACGGCGACCTTCAGTTTTTCATCATCGACATCGACGGCAATACAGATGTTTTCCCGGGCCACTGATTCTGGCACCAGTTCCACGATCGCGTGCTGAAGTTCGACCTCTTCCAAGTTGATGAACTGGAACCCGAAGGCTTTGGCCTTGGCTTGCCCGATCCGGCCCTCGTCGACGTATTCGAGTTTGACCAGCGCCTCTTCGGGGGTGATCCCGAGGCTGCTCGCCATATCCTCAGCTTCGCCGAGTTGATCGCGGCTGACGGTGCCATCCTTGACGAATTGATCCAACCAATTGCGGGCCATGGGTGACCTTTCGGGGATCGAAGTGGCGAACGCGGGCGACTCTCCGAGTGGAGAGGTGTGCGACGAAGCTGAGCGGAACCGGGAACCAAACCTTACGTCGCCCGTTGGGGACGCGAGGTTCGGGGAAAGCACGGGAGCCGCTGCAATCCCTAGAGCCGGTCACGGAAGCGTTGCGGAGTGTAGGCTTTACGCCGACTGCCGTATAGACATCAGCCTCGTTCGACGGGCGAAAAAACGATGAACAAATTCCCCAGGCTGAACCTTGTGACCACCGATAGAACTTGTGCGGGTGCGGTAAAACCCACTCAATGATGCAGATCCTGAATTAATATTAGCACGACCTGGATCAAAGACCAGTGGCAAGTCAGGCGATTCGGGACCAGATTGTCCGTTCTACGAGCGCGCAGGAGACACGCACGCTCACAACACTTCTAATGCGGCTCACTGAGTCACTCGCGGCTGGGCCACCGCCATGTCTGGGAACGAAAGCGAAGGGACAACGGATGCAAAGAGCAATGACCTTCTGGGGGCTGCTGCTGTGGTCGGCCGCATTGATTCCGGCACAGGATCGAGTGGACACGGGCATCGGTTCCCCGACCGACAGCCGGATCGATCGCGGTCAAGCACTGGCCCTTCAGGTGCCAGCTGAGCCACCCGCACGTCGTCGCGGGTTTGGCGGTCCCATCGAACTTGGTCCTGACGACAAGCAGACCCACGCCGATCCACCCGACAGTATCGTCGCGAAGCGTGATGACATTCCGCATGGCAAGCTGGAGATGATCGAGTACGAATCGAAGACGGTCGGCTCGACTCGCAAGATGAATGTCTACACGCCACCGGGGTACTCGAAGGGCAAGAAGTACCCGGTCCTTTACCTGCTGCATGGAATCGGCGGAGACGAAACCGAATGGCAGCGGTTCGCCACGCCCGACATGCTGTTCGACAATCTGATTGCGGACGGAAAGTCGGTGCCCATGATTGTTGTGCTGCCGAATGGCCGCGCCCAGAAGAATGATCGCGCGGAAGGGAACGTCTTCGAATCGGCTCCGGCTTTTGCCGTGTTCGAGAAGGATCTCTTGAACGACGTGATCCCGGCGATCGAGTCCCGCTACTCCGTGCAAGCTGATCGCGAGCACCGGGCACTGGCGGGACTTTCGATGGGTGGCGGCCAGTCACTCAACTTTGGGCTGGGACATCTCGATACCTTTGCCTGGATCGGCGGTTTCTCCTCAGCACCAAGCACCAAGCAGCCAGAGGATCTGATTCCCGACCCCGCGATGGCCAAGGAGCAGCTCAAGCTGCTGTGGCTCTCCTGCGGTAACAAGGACGGGCTCATCGGCATCAGTCAGCGCACGCAGCGTCACTTGAAGAAGCACGACATCCCGCATGTTTGGAATGTCGATTCGCATGGTCACGATGCCACTCACTGGAGAAACAATCTCTATCACTTCTCCCAGTTGATCTTTGCGAAGGGGCCAGCGGAGGGTGCCGCGAGTTCTTCGCCAGCCCCAGCCAGCAACACCCCATCGACCCTTGAGGGGATCACGAATGACTTTCAACCCGCGGTGACGAATCAACCGGGCCGCGAGTACCCGCAGGTCAATTCGCAAGGCCGCATCAAGTTTCGAATCGTGGCCCCCGAGGCGAAGAGCATCGGTGTGACCTTTCGTGAAAGCACTGAATTCGTCCGGGGAGAAGATGGGGCCTGGATTGGCTATTCCCGACCGCTCGACGAAGGGTTTCATTACTATGCCCTCAAAATTGATGGCGCGGAAGTCCCCGATCCGAACAGCATGATGTACTTCGGGGCGAATCGTTGGGGCAGCGGTGTCGAAGTCCCGGCTCATGATCGTGATTTCTACGCCGTGAAAGATGTCCCCCATGGCCAGATTCGAGAGCTGCTGTTCCCGTCGAAGAGCACCAATTCACACCGCCGGGCGTTCGTCTACACACCGCCGGGATACGATGCGGAGAACGAGAAGCGCTACCCCGTGCTCTACCTGCAACATGGTTACGGCGAAAATGAATACGGCTGGAGCGTCCAGGGACACGCCGGACTGATCATGGATAACCTGCTCGCTGAAGGAAAAGCGAAGCCGTTCCTCATCGTGATGACCTACGGCATGACGAACGACATCCGCATGGGGGGGCTGCGTGACTTTGACATCAAGCCGTTCCAGACAGTGCTGTGCGACGAGTTGATTCCGCACATCGACGCCAATTTTCGGACACTGGCCGATCAGCCCCATCGCGCCATGGCCGGCCTTTCGATGGGAGGCATGGAGACCAAGACGATCACGCTTAAGAAGCTCGAGACCTTCTCGCACATCGGCCTGTTCAGTGGGGGCAGCATCGCGGTCACCGACATCGAGAATCTGGACGCCTTCCAGCAGAATAACCGACTGGTCTTTGTCAGCTACGGCAGTCACGAACTCGGGAATGGCGGGCCCCGTCGAGGTGGCGACCCGCAGGCGGCGACCGCTGCCCTGAAGGAAGGCGGAGTCAACGCCCACTTCTACGTCTCGCCGAAAACCGGCCACGAGTGGCATGCCTGGCGTCGCAGCCTCCGCGAGTTCGCACCGCTCCTGTTCCAGAATTAAGCAAGTGCTTTGCCAGTGTGGCGAACATTCCCTCCCGGTGTCGGCTGGCGCTCCGAGCCGACAGGAGAACTTTGATGAACCCACGGCCCAGCGTGCGCTCACTCACACTCGTCTTCATCCAGATCACCAAGCCAGATCAACTCCGTCGGGTCGGCAAGCTGCCACAACCGGGGTTGCAGGATGGACTCCACGAGTGCCTGAGCTTGGTCGCTGGGTAATGCGGCCAACCCCGCACGGTCAGCCTGCTTCCATGCCAAAAATTCATCGGCACTGAAGGGCGCTTCGTGATCGGCTTGTGAGGACATGTGAGCCTCGTGGTGAGAGCGAATTCGATCCTGATTGTGGTGAAATCGAACTGATCCATCCAAAGTGGCGGTGTTGCGTGTGACCTGCAACATCATTTCCGGCTCTCACACGCCACCTTAGACCACCGCAGGTTCTTGAACAGCATCGGGTGTGACCCGGCCTGGCTCCTTTTTGGCTTTTCTCGCAGAAGACACCTTCAACTTCTTGATGGTCTCTTGGACCAGTGGCAGTGTCGCGGCTGAAGACGACACAAAACGATCCACATTCACGATGGTTTCTGCATGCCTCCGCAGGGCCGCTTTCTCCATCTCCGGATCTCCATTGGACATGTCGGAGATCTTCTGCAGGCAACCGAACAGTTCAAATGCGTGGGACTTCAGCCTTTCGACAATCGTGTCTCCTGACTGACAGAATCGCATCTCGAACCTCATGCCGAGGGCTTCCAGGTAGCTGTCAATCTGACCAATTGTCAGTGATCGGTCATCTCCATTTTCGATTTTGGACACCCTGCTCTGCGTGACTCCCATGTGCTTGGCCACATCACCCTGAGAGGCTTTGCTCAGGAGCCTCAGTGAAATCAGCCTGTCGATGATCTGCCGCTCGAACATCGCAGACTTGGCCGACTCCAGAACAGCGTCTTCTTCGTCCCCAGTGTCAAACAAATCCAACACATTCTTGAGTTGGCTGCTCTTCATGGATACTTCTCCCGAGTTCAAGTGTCATCCTGACGCTCTACGTTGCGCGCTCCTCAATCACTCCTCACTTGAGGAGCTCTGTTCCTTTTCACGCAACAGTCTCTTGACGTAGTTCTTCGCAGTCGCGATGTCTTCGTCCTGTGTCGACTTGTCGCCCAGCTCGATGATGTGCAAGGCAGAAGCGTCACCGTCAAAATAGACATACAGCCTGATCGGAACCAGTTGTGCCCCTTTGACTGGCCCTCGTTGATTGACCGCCAGGATACCCATCGGTTCGCTTTGAACGAAGGGGTGATCTTTCAGTTGCTCCAAACGAACCCCAGCTTCGATGGAACGCTGAAGACTCCCGGGATTCACGATGAGATTGGCCACTTCACGTGGCCAACTCTTCTTGAACTTCTTGAGCCTTCTGTTCCATCCCTCCCTTTCAATTGTCGTCAGCATGCTGAGTCCCACTGAAAGGGATTCCTGGGCACCAGCAGGGGATTGTATTCCTTATAGGAATAACTGGCAACCCCCAATTGTCAACTGCGAGTCAACAAACCGCAAGATATTTCCCACGTCTTAGTGCCTGATATTAACAAGCCTTCCCTGCTTAAGCATGCTGGCCAGTATGAACAGGCTCAGCACAGAAATGCAGTCAGCGATCGTCCGGGCCTTGGTTGAAAGATGCAGCATTCGCTCCATCGCCCGAATGACTGGAGCCAGCAAGAACACGATCGCCAACCTGCTGGTCGGGATTGCTCGAAAGGCGAGTTCGGCTCCAAACTGACCCACGACCTACGATTCCGATGGGGCCAGAGATCAATTGTCCGTCACACCCGGAGTCATCCGGACTTCCTCCACGAATTGCTGTAAAATCGCCGATTCGATTCGACTCCCTCCCTGAGACTGGCAATAATCCCTTGCCGATGCCGCTACGGAACCGGGGGGCTGACGCCGCCCCGCTCGCCTGATTGATGCAACACAAGGTCTCCTCATGCCCGCCGCCGCTGCCACGAAGAATGTTCCCGATGCCCAAGGTCGCTTTGGGGAGTTCGGTCGTCGGTTCGTTCCCGAGACGCTGATGCACGCGCTGGAGGAGTTGACGGCGGAGTACGAGCGGGCCAAGGCCGACCCGGAGTTTCAGCGAGAGTTGGCGGATCTGTACAAGCACTACGTCGGTCGGCCCAGCCCGCTGTACTTCGCCGAGCGGCTCACCGAGTACGCGGGTGGGGCGCAGATCTACTTTAAGCGGGAGGATCTCAACCTCACCGGAGCCCACAAGATCAACAACACGCTGGGACAGGTGCTGCTCACCAAACGCATGGGCAAGACCCGCGTCATCGCCGAAACCGGGGCGGGCCAGCACGGCGTCGCCACAGCCACAGCGTGCGCGAGGTTCGGCCTCCCGTGCGTGGTCTACATGGGCGAGGAGGATGTCCGGCGGCAGAAGCTGAATGTGTTCATCATGCGGATGATGGGAGCGGAGGTCCGGCCGGTGACGAGCGGGTCGCGGACGTTGCGGGATGCGATCAACGAGGCGATGCGTGACTGGATGGGGAGTGTCGAGGACACGCACTACATCCTCGGTTCGGTCGTGGGGCCGCATCCATTCCCGATGATCGTCCGCGACTTCCAGGCCGTGATCGGCAAGGAGTGTCGCCAGCAGTGCCTCGACCAGTTGGGGCGTCTCCCGGATGAGGTGATCGCCTGTGTCGGCGGCGGCTCGAACTCCGCCGGGATTTTCTATCCCTTCATTGAGGACCGCACCGTGGCCCTCACCGGAGTCGAAGCCGGTGGCCGCGGCCCGAACCCCGGCGACCATGCCAGCCCGCTCTCCTACGGCGTCAAAGGCATCCTCCACGGCAGTTACAGCTACGTCCTGCAAGATGACGATGGCCAGACGCTGGATGTCCACTCCATCTCCGCCGGCCTCGACTACCCCGGCGTCGGCCCCGAGCACAGCTACTGGAAGGATACGGGCCGCGTGACCTACACCGCATGTGAAGACGATGCGGCCCTGGCGACGTATCAGTTGGTCGCGAGACAGGAGGGCATCCTCCCCGCCATCGAAAGCTCGCACGCCATCGCCCAAGCCATCGAGAACGCCAAGAAGCGGTCGCCGAGCGACGTGATCGTCGTGTGCCTGTCGGGACGCGGGGATAAGGATGTGTACGAGGTGGCGCGGCTCACGGGGCAGGATATCTGAGTTTCCTGTGCGCCAATGCCTGGCGTTATTCCAAACTCAAAGGGCTAAACAATGGAGTTCCATGATCTGGCCTCCTCCCCAATAGTTGATTGATGGGTTATAGGAGTCTCACCCCGAACGGGCCACTCTGCTGTCGATAATCAAACCCGTGTCACTCGAAGGCAGAGCAGGCCCCATGCGTCTCGAATTCCCCGCGAAGTCAATCCTCTTCCCTCGAAATCAAACGGTCGTCGCATGGCCCGTGATTGAACTGACGATCCCGCGACCATTTGCCATACCCTTTCGCAAAAAGGTTCTGATTGATACCGGAGCCACAAACACGATCTTTCCCCTTTCCCTGGCAGCACAACTTGGAATTGTCGATGTCGAGGAACTTTCTTCGATTCCAATGAGTGCAGGCTCTGGAGGATTCAAGGGATATCTAGCCAAAGCCAGGATGTGGATCGATCACCCCGAAAATCCAAATAGCGGCTGGGAGTGGACCGGAGAAATCGTACTCGCCAATGTCCGGACATCACACTACGGAGTCTTGGGGCACTTGGGATTTCTCGAGCATTTAGACTTTGAACTGCGTTCCGAGGAAGAGAGATTCACACTGGAGGAAAACTCGCGTTTCAGGGGCATCACTCGCGAATAAGATCCTCTACAGATAGCTCACGCCGTATTCCATCACTCGCGAGACGCAGACATCGCACAGCCGCAGTCCGATCGCCTGGAGTTTCATCTCCAACTCTTCTTCGGTCGGGGCATAAACAATCGCCATGTCTTGGGAATCCAGAGCGACAAACTCCCCGCCGTGTTCCTTCATCTCGGTGAACTGGCGCTCCACTTCTTCGTCAGTGAGTGGATCAACACTTTTGGACATGATTCACCCACACTGTACGTTTCGCAACAGAGAGCCTTCGCCCCGCTGAACGATCGAGGGCGAAGGCCATTGTATCGGCCTGAACAGTTGCCGATCAACGCCGTTTTTGATGGCACTGCCCCAAAAGCTCGTCATTGACGCTCGTCACTGTGCCTGTCGTGTGCCTGTCGGGGCGCGGGGATCAGGAAGTGTACGAAGTCGCGCGGCTCACGGGGCAGGATCTCTGATCGGGGGACGGCCCCTCTCTTGGGCTGCTTCCGCCGCCACAAACTTGAGCCGAATTTGCAGCCCCCCGACTTGAATTGATAATCGCCAAGCTGGCGTCCGCTTGGGCGAAATGAGCAAGCGTCTCTCGT
>JAYSVZ010000537.1:0-4256 GCA_043718305.1 Planctomycetota bacterium
GATCGCTACAAGCATGTCGTTCGATGAACTGGTGGAACAGGAGCGAATGATCGCGGCCTTTCGCGACCGGTTCGGGGTTCTGGAAGTGCGGCTCCCCACGCTTCGCGAACGGGCCGAAGAACTCCCACTTCTCGCTCAGCATGCCCTCGAAGAGGCCCAGGCTGATTCAGAAAAGCACATCACAGGCCTCACCTCCGAGGTCTGGCAGCAGTTCCACGCCTACAACTGGCCGGGTCAACTCGATGAGCTTTTTGCCGTAATTCGCGAAGCTCACGCGGCGAGTCCTGGCCCATTGGTGACGGTCGCTGACCTGCCGTTCCGCTTTCGAGCGGGCCAGGATGCCCAATCGATCGGCCCGGCGGTCACGGTGATGGCACCGCTTGAGGAGACCCTCGCGAAGATCGAGCGCGACCAGATTGTCATGGCTCTCGAGCAGGCCCGGGGAAATAAGAGCTTAGCTGCCGATCTGTTGGGAATCCCTCGCCCGAAGTTGTACCGGCGAATGGAGGCTTACGGGATTTCGGACGATTTCAATTCTTCTCGCGGGCTGGAATGAGCGTCGGCGAGCCGTTCACGGCCCCCTCATCCGCTGGCCAGTTTTCGAGTCGTCGGTTATCGTTCGGAATCACGAACCGCGTGTCCCCACTTTGCCCCCGCCCAGGCCCGACCCGATGCAGAAGATCAAAGTTGCCGGAACCGTTGTGGACCTCGATGGCGACGAGATGACGCGGATCATTTGGCAATTCATCAAGGACAAGCTGGTCCACCCGTACCTCGATCTCACTATCGAGTATTACGACCTGGGGATGGAGTCGCGTGACAAGACGAGTGACAAGATCACTGTTGACGCCGCGAACGCCATCAAGAAGCACGGCGTCGGGGTCAAGTGTGCCACGATCACTCCGGATGAGGCCCGCGTCCAGGAATTCAATCTCAAAGAGATGTGGAAGTCCCCCAACGGGACGATTCGCAACATTCTCGGAGGCGTGATCTTCCGTGAGCCGATCATCTGCCAGAACGTGCCGCGACTGGTGCCGGGCTGGACGAAGCCGATCATCGTGGGGCGGCATGCGTTTGGCGATCAGTACAAAGCGACCGACTTCAAGTTTCCCGGCAAGGGGACGCTCTCGATCAAGTTCGTGGGCGACGATGGCCAGGTCATCGAGAAGGAAGTCTACAAAGCCCCCGGCAGCGGCGTCGCGATGGCAATGTACAACCTGGATGACTCGATCCGCGAGTTCGCACGGGCCTCGCTGAACTACGGCCTGAATCGCAACTACCCGGTCTATCTGTCCACGAAGAACACGATCCTCAAGCAGTACGACGGGCGTTTCAAGGAGCTGTTCCAGCAGATCTTCGACGCGGAGTTCAAGGCGGAGTTCGACCAGCGCGGGCTGACCTACGAACACCGGCTGATCGACGATATGGTGGCCAGCGCCATGAAGTGGTCGGGCGGGTACGTATGGGCCTGTAAGAACTACGATGGCGATGTGCAGTCGGATACGGTCGCGCAAGGCTTCGGCTCGCTGGGGCTGATGACTAGCGTGCTGATGACGCCGGATGGGAAGACCGTCGAGGCGGAAGCCGCGCACGGCACCGTGACCCGTCATTACCGCGAACACCAGAAGGGCAAGGAGACCTCAACGAACTCGATCGCCTCAATCTTCGCCTGGACCCGTGGCCTGGCTCATCGGGCCAAACTCGACAACAACGCCGCCCTCGATAAATTCTCGCACACGATGGAGCGGGTCTGCATCGAGACCGTGGAAGCCGGGTTCATGACTAAGGACTTGGCGGTCCTCGTCGGGCCGGATCAAAAGTGGCTCTCGACGACCGGGTTCCTCGACAAGGTCGACGAGAATCTGCGGAAGGCGATGGGGTAGTGCATTCGTGAAATGGGCATGTGAGCCGTCAGAATTCTTACGAATTCTGCTACGGGTCTCGATCGCGGAGGAGCGTAAAGGCGACCAGACAGAATCCGGCAGCAGTCCAAAGGACTCTCCGACGCCAATCAGTTGGTGTCGCCAGAGTTCGCAGAATCGGGACATACCACGGCACCACCAACGGGACATTGGGGGACTCGATCCGGGGCAAGCGGACATCGACTCGCAAGGCCGGGGCCACCGGGATGATTTCGGTTCCCGTCTCGTACCCGCCGATTTCCCGTCGGGCGACTTCGGCCTGAAACCGTTTGTCATGTTCCAGTGAGTAGACGACTTTTTCTAAGTGCTGTAGCTGCTGCTCGAGCATCAGGAGCTGCTGCTGTTGCTCGATCGTTTCCAGGTCGAGTTCCTGCCACGCCACAATCTTAGGGGCCAGGGCCACCGACGCAAACAGCAGCGCCGCTGCCAGGAGGCACGCCCAGAACGCCAGCGGGACCAGCAAGCTGCGGTCAGGGGAGGGTGGCGAGTGGACGGGTTCGACCATGACGCTCGCCTCCGCCAAGCACACAATTGGGGTGGGAGTCCAGGCTTTAGCCTGTCCGGAGCAGCCTCAAGCAAGGCCAGAGCGAGAGATGCACTTCACCCCCCCCGTCCCATGAATGCTCCGTTCTTCCGCCCCGAAGGGGCACCGACAAACCAGCCCAGGGCAACGCCGGCAACGCCCTGGGAGTTGATCCCGCCATGTTCATCAAGCCCTGAAAGGGCGGCACATCGAGCGGCACAGCTCTGTTTCGCCCTTTCAGGGCTGGGGCCGTTGGGGACTCTGAGACCTGGGGCGGCGCTCCCGTGGGTCGCTCTGCCCCAGGCTGGTTTGTGGCTGCCCCTTCGGGGCGGAAGAGCATGACGACTGTTGCCTTGAGTGATGCTTCAATTCCGCAGTGAAGCACTAGCGCATCTTGTACTGGGACTTCTCGAAGTCGTTGTCGGACAACTGGGTGGTGGTTTCCAGACCGGTGAAGCTGTAAGACTCGATGAGCGACTCTTCATCGTCGACGGGGAGCTCTTTCCCCTTGACCCAGGTGTAGCTCTTGAGGCAGACGGGGATCGAGAGTTCCTTGTCGACAAAGATGAGGGACTTGCGGTAGACCGGATTGACCTGTTCATTGTCGTAGGTCAGCGTCGTCAGGAAGCATGGTCGTTCGTCGAACGATTGATCGCCGCGAATTTCCGAACGCATTCCGGAGGCCCGCTTCAAATCTTCCCGATGGTGTTCCATGATGATGTCGGTCATCGCCAGAAAGCCCGCCATCGTGGCCGGGTAACGCGATTCGGCGAGGATTTTCTCATGGTTCGGTGCGAGCGGGAGTGCCCCCGTGGCCCGTCCGATCAGTCCGCCGGGTTGCACCAGCACTTGGCCTTCGTTCAGCCCCTCGACATAGATCAACTGGCGGCCGCGGTCTCCCTGGGTCCACTTCATATAGAGGCTGAACGGGTGGTGGCGGACCTTGAGCTTCATGGTTTGTGGGTCGAGGAGTTCACCGCCAATCCGCTCCTGTCGGGCAAAGGTCACCGAGTAACCCGACAACTTCTGCAGCCGCTCGCGTCCCTGTTCGAGCAGAGCCAGGCTCGACTCCAGAGCCCAGCGGCCCGTCAGGGGTTCCGATCCGGGCAACTGGGGAGCAACCGGCTCGGCGACCGGATTTGCGATCGCGGGCGGTTGGTTCGCCAGAATTTCTTCCAGGTTGGCGTCCGCCGATTGGCCACTCCTGGCCAGGATGGCGGGGATGACCTGCGGCAGGAAGAATCGCGGGGCGGAGCGCACGGACGAGACCGGGTCGCTTCCACACGCCTCGGGGTCAGTGTTCAGTTGAAAGAACAGCACCGCCGTGAGTACAGCCATCGAGGCGTACATGTTGTGGCGGTTTTCGCCGATTGGCCAAAGGCCCTGAATCGTTTTCCACATAGACGGTTTCCGACGCCCGAGAGGGGAGACGTTTGGCAAGGGACGTACGGTCTCTGGCATCGGTCCGCAACGGTCAATAATCAGAGAGTTCTCTTGAGCGGCGAACTGTTCCGATCATGAGCTTCATTAGCGCTCATCGTCACGCCCTTCGAGGACGGTACAGTCGGACTTTGCGACACCACGAGCGAGCTTGGATGAGGCGGATGGTTTACCCAATCGGAATATTCTTCACGCGGGCTGGAATGACACTTTTGTGAGCGGCTGGGGCGCGACTCGCCGCTGGTTCATTTCCTCGTCCGCCCGCCAGAACCCGCGGCTAGCGCCTTGCGGCTCGCAACTCACATCACTTCGGATTGGAAAGGGATCGCGCAAACGCGATTGTCTCGATCACCAGGTGTCCCATCTTTCCG
>JAYSVZ010000538.1:0-13717 GCA_043718305.1 Planctomycetota bacterium
CAGTTGGCCTTCGTGGTCACGGCGTCGCAGATTTCTTCCTTGTTTGTGGGGCTGACGCTGACTCCGATGCTGGCGGCTTACCTGTTGGAGCCCAAGGGGAAAGTCGCCGCCACAGTGTCAGTCTGGGCACGCTGGAACGATCGGTTCAGTCGGCTGGTGGGATGGATCTTGTCCCCGCTGCATTGGATCGTGGCTGGCATTGAGTGGGTCTATTCGCGGCTGCTCGATGGGGCGTTGGCGTGGCCGCATCTGACGCTGGCTCTGGCCCTTTTGGTGGGGTGCTGCACGCTCGGCCTGATCCCGCGAATCGGGACCGACTTTCTGCCGAAGACCGATGATGGCCGTGTCGGAGTGTCAGGGGCCATGCCGCCCGGGATTCGGATTGAAGACCTGAAGCGGCAGTCGATCGAACTGGAGAAACGACTCTTTGCACAAACTCCCGAACTGGTCGGCGTGAGCGGCTTTATCGGGGATAAGGTCGATGAAGCCGACAACTGGCACGAGTGCCGATTCATCGCCCAGCTCCAGCCGCGCGGCAAACGGACGGCGACCTCGGAAGAGATCCGCAAGCGACTCGCGGCCAACATGGGAGATGTCGCCGGGATGAAGGTCACCGCCCGCGTCTATAGCGCAGTCCCGTTCTTTCGGTCGTTTGGGACCGAGGGCGAGAACCTCACGGTTCTGGTTCGCGGCCACGACCGCGATGTGGCAGAAAACTTGGCCAATCTCGTCAAGTCGACGATGCAGTCGATCCCCGGCCTCGTCAATGTCGATCTGGTTCAAAAGGAGAAGCAACCCGAACTCGTAACGCGGATCGATCGGGCTCGCGCGAGCAACCTTGATCTCAACGTGGCGGAGGTCTTCCAGACCTTGGAGACTGCCGTGCGCGGCACGCGGGCGACGATGTTTCGCGAGGACGGGGATGAGTTCCCGGTCATCGTGCGGCTGCAACAAGAAGACCGCAACCGGCAAGCGGATCTGGGTGGGATCAGTATCAAGGCGGCACGTGGCAAACTTGTTCCACTCTCGAACATCGTGAAGTTCGAGGCCGCCGATGCCCCGATGGCGATCGAACGCCTTGACCGGCAGCGGGCTGTGCTCGTCGCGGGGGCTGTCGAGGGGCGTGATTTGGGTGCGATTGTCACCGACCTGGAAGCGGCCCTGTCGAAGATCCCGGTCCCGCCGATGTACCAGATCGAGGTCAAGGGCGATGTCGAGGAGCAACAGAAGAGCTTCCTGGCGATGACCCTTGGCACGATCTTGGCCGTGGTGTTGATCTACGTCGCGATGGCGGCCCAGTACGAGTCACTCCTCGATCCCCTCGTGATCCTGGGGAGCCTGCCCTTCGGGGCGATCGGCGTGATCTTCGTGCTGGTCTACTGGAACACGACGCTGAATGTACAGTCGTTTATTGGCGTGATCATCCTGGCTGGAATCGTGTGTAACAACGCGATCGTTCTCGTCGACTACTTCCGCCAGCTTCAGCGGGAACAGCCGGAATCGACCATCACGAGCCTGCTCCACCAGTCGGCCACACGGCGCTTGCGTCCGGTGCTGATGACGATGCTGACGACGGTTCTCGGGATGATCCCGATGGCCATGGGGATCGGCGAAGGCGGCGAACTCCAAGCTCCACTGGGCCGCGTCGTGGTCGGGGGGATGATGAGTGGCACGCTGATCACGTTGATGGTGATCCCGGTGATCTACAAGTTGATCATCCCGGAGAAGATACCGGTCGAGGCTCCCGAAGATCCCCTGATTCCTACGCCATCCATCGCGTGACCGTCTTGGACCGAAAAGACTTGAACCGCAGTCAACCGCTCCAGCGACGCCCACACTGCGGCACAAACTGCCGATTGTCCGTCACGGCGAGCCTCATATGTTTGGTTGATGCGGCGGCATACTCCTGATCGGCGTCCCCCTCTTGACCCACTCGCGGCGATTTGGGAGAAGCTGGCCCCTCCCTTCGCAGGCTGGACCGTGGCGTTCGTCTTCGGTCTGGCCGGTATCCTGCCTCGCGGCTGTGACCGTTGGTCATAACCGCCCCCTCGGCAAGGCCCTTCCCATGACACTCCGCCTGCCTGACGCCCTGCTGGGGCTGCTCCTTGTGCTGAGCAGCGTCGGTTGTACAAAGAGTCTGACGCAAAAGGCGGTCGAGCGGTTCTCGGAAAGCCTGGAGGCGAAGGACGAGGGGGAACTGAAACTCTCGGTCTCGGGCCGCTTCGAGGAGCGGGCGCTCCGAGGGGAAGAGGCGTTGCGAGATTTGAAGAACCTCGACATCCCCGCTGGCGAACACAAGGTCGTCGAGGTCACGGAGATCTCCGCCCATGAAGTCAAAGCCAAGGTCGAAGTCGGCAAAGAGAAGAACCTCAAGACGGTGGAATACACCCTCACCCGCGATCCCAAGATCCAGCGGTGGGTCGTCGACGATTTGACCCTTAAGCAAGACACCGGACGTGGCGAGGTGAGTCGCTCCGTCATCGAGCAAATGGACCTCGTGATGTCGGTCCGAGAATTTGTCGATGACTGGCGGAGTGAAGACCGCGACAAGATTCTCGCGAAGGCGACTCCCGATCTACGCGAACGCCTCGAATCATTGCCGCCCGTCTGGCTCACGCAGTTGGCAACACATGTCTCCAGTCAGACCCCGCAACAGAAGACGCTTCGTCCCGAGGCCCGCCTGAATGGTGACAAGGCTGTGGTCCAGGTCGGGCGTGTGATGGTCGAGTTTCAACGGCACGAGGACCAGTGGTTGGTGCAGGACGCCGCTCTCGAAGACCAGCAGGACACGATCCGCTCGGTTCGCAAACTGGCGGGAGCCCTGCATCAAGCGGAGCGGTTTCTCGCAGCCCTGGAAGCCACCGATAAAACCAAAATGGGTGAGATTGCCACTCCGGAATTTCACGATGGCGTGCTGGTTTCCGCCGACCTCAAGAGCATCCCCGTTCCGTTCAAAGAGTTACGGGAGCACCCCTACGAAGCCCGCCAACAGCGCGATTCCCTTGATCTGGTTCTGGCCGCAGAACAGGGGGCCTATATCGTTTCGCTCGTCTTCAAGAGTGAGACCGGGAGCAATGTCCCCGAGATCAACGCTCTGCCGCGTGTGTCGGAACTGACGATCGTTAAGCATGGGTCGAGCGAGACTCAGCGGCTCTCCGCGATGGTCCTCTCCGAAACGATCGTGCAACTCTTCAACGAGGCCCTGGTTTCCCGGAACGTGCCGCGACTGCAATCGTTGTCGTCAAGCGATTTTCGCGAGCGAGTGTGGGACCATCTCCAGCCCGACATTGTGGGCATTCTGCCAATGCCGGAAATCGAAAACGCGCCCGTGGAGTTCCTGAATACCACCTACGTCGGGGCGACGACCGAAGTCACCGTGCAGCAGGGGACGCGCGCCCTCACGTATGTCCTCCGCTCGAGCCACGGGGCGATCGAAGTCGACGATGTGCTGATGCCGGTCGTCGGTCGCCCGAACTCTCTCAAGGAGACGACCGAGCAGTTGATCCCGGTCTATGAATTCATGGCTGGCGTGGCCGAAGGGAACATTCCCCGGATCCGCGAATGCACTGCCGAAAGCTTCAACCTGATCGTCTGGAACCAAGTCAAAACGGTCCCCGACCTCGGCGTTGATCCGGTCTCGCTCCTTTCACAGCCGCTGACCGGGGTCACCAGTTCCGAGGGGCTGACCCGCCTGACCTTCGGGACCGGCGCGACCGGTGCGGAAGTCGTCCTGGCGCGGGCGGGTGAAGTTCTCAAGGTCCACGATGTCGTGCTCGTTCCGCAGAAGGGGCAACGCGTCGAAATGCTCGCTGCCATGCGGCGCATGCTGGCCGATAACTTCACCGTGGAAACGTACGATCGCGGGCGTATTCAACAGGTCAAAGCCGAAGGGATCTTGCCCGCCTCGAAGCGGATTCAGCAAGCGATTCAGGTTGAGTCAGGAATCGGGGTGGAATAAACCTGATCGTCCGTGGCTTTAAGGGCTGAAGGCCCGGCCATTCTTGAGCGGTGGTGCCGTCTGAATCGCGGTCGAATGGCTGGCCCGTTGGGCCGAAGATATGTGCCATAAAGTCTGGGCACTGCTGGGGTAATCGGCAGAATCCGGTGATCCACGGCGATCGATTTTCCGTTTCCATCATGAACACCACGGAGAGATCGATGGACTTGGAACCAATTGTTTGCGGGAGTTGCGGTGCCGCGCTCACCATCCCGGACGGGGTGCGATTCGTCAATTGCCGCCACTGCGGCACACCCCTCAGAGTGCAGCGAACCGAGAGCGTGACCTTTACGGAAGTTCTGAAATCGATTCAGGACCAGTCGTCCCGGATCGCCGAGAACACGGAAGTCCTCCGCATTCAAGGAGAGATCGCCTTACTGGATCGCGAGTGGGAAGAACGGACGACCGAGCTGATGGTCCGAGACAGACATGGCCGCCGGTCGATCCCCGGGAAAACGTCATCCGTCATCATCGGCGTCGTCCTGACGCTGTTCGGAACGGTGTGGGCTATCGTGGCGTGGGCGATGTTTCCTCCACTGGCCTATTTCAGTGTGGTTGTGATTGGGATTTGGGTCTGGGCCAGCATGAGTTCTTACGGCAAGGCTGAGCAGTACGAACACCTGAAAGAGGAGCACGAGCGGCGACGTTCGGATCTGTTGAACCGCATCACCTCACAAGGGGGGTGATGGGCGGTGGTCGAAGCGGTCACCGCCGCGATGGAGCCACCCGATCACGAAGCCAAAGCGAAGTCTTCTCAACAGCCCAGTAGTACGCCGCCCCCGTTCCATAAATCAGGGCTAGCCAAATAATCAGCAGCGGGAACCCCGTCAACTGCGGAACCCGCGCGGCGAGTACCTTGCCCGCATGGATCACCAGGCTGTGAGTCAGGTAGACGCTAAAGGACGTGATCGCCACTCCATACGTCAGTCGTGAGGCCGCCCCCGGAAGCGGACGGGCTCCGGCGACGGCTGCCAGGACAATAGCCCACACGATCGGGATCACCGTGAGGCCCGCCAGGTAAACGCCCTGTCGCGGCCAGAAGGCCACCGACACAAACAGCGCCAACGCGGGAACGCTCAGCCCGCGGCTGAGACGTGTCAATCGGGTCCATGGCTCCGGGTGGAGGGCAGCGACGCGGGAGAGGATCACGCCTAGGGCGAGACCTTCTGCGCGGAGGTGACTGGCCGTGAAGGCAAAACCGAAGTGGTCGCTTGGCGGCACGCCGACCTGCACCCACCGGCAAACCGGAGAGGCCCCGACGACCGCTAGCAAACCCAGAATGGGATTGATCCGGAACCGCCTTAATCCCCCCAGATACAGGGGGAGTACCAGATAAAAGTGTTCTTCAATGCAGAGTGACCAGCTCACGAGAAAGTAGGGGAGATCAATGCGATAGTTCTGTAAAAAGACGAGGTAAGCGGGGTCAAACGCCTGCTTCCGCATGACAAAGGCGGCTCCCCAGGCGAGTAGCAAGGCCACCGCATAGGGCGGAATCGTGCGCAGCCAGCGGCGCTTCCAGAACGAGAGTATCCCCACAGCTCCGTGACGCTGTTCTTCGCGCCAATAGAGTCCCCCGATCAGCCAACCGCTGAGTACGAAAAACAAGTCGACGCCGTATTGGCCAAGATGCAACAGATGGTCAATGGTTCCCTTGGACAACCCCGATCGCCCGGGCCACATGTCGTTGATGTGGTAGGCCAGCACCAGCAAGATGGCCGCCGCGCGGAGCAAGTCGACATTGGCATCCCGCAGCGGCCCCTTTCGCGGGATCGATTCGGCGGAAGACGGCTGGTCAGGCATGCCGGGATCGACTTCAGAAGGAGGGGGAGTCATTGTATCGCACGCTGGGAGGTCACGAGATGCCGTGATTCATCGGTTCAGAAATGATTCCGCCGCTGAATCGCGTCATAGTTCCCCATCGCCAGCATGGCGAAGAGGATCGCGGCGTAGGTCTGTTCGGCCTGAAAGAACCAGGCCGCGACGAGGCCGCCCACGACCATGCCAATCTTGTGACAGTATTCGTCCCCTCGGTAGCGGCTCAGCGACTTGCAGACCGACATGCAGACCTGCCCCCCGTCGAGCGGATGGACCGGCAATAGATTGATGAGCCCCCACCACAAGTTGACGTGTTCCCATTGATAAACTCCATTGGACACTAGAAAAGCCACTGCGGGGTTGCCTTGCCCATTCGCCCACCTCTCCAAGGGGCCGCTGAGAACGAACCGCATCAAAGCGTAGAGTAAGAAACCCGCACCCGGTCCGGCTAACGAGATCAAGATCGACTTCCCATGCGTGTATCCCCGCCCGGGCTGAAAGTGGGCCAGTCCCCCCATTCCATAGAGATCGATCGCCTGCCCATAACAGCCGAGCCAGCGCGAGACGAGGGCGTGCCCCAGTTCATGCACCAGGATCGAAATGAAGCAGATCGCAACCCACAGCACCAGATGCTGCGGCCCATGCTCCATGCTCCCCCAGCCCATAATGGCCGTCCCGAGAAAGAAGAATGGATGGACGCGAATCGGAATCCCGAACAGCCGAAATCGCAGGTCGAATTCTGTCGGCTGGGTTTGTCCAAACATCCGCTTCCTTTGGATGAGGTGGTGGCAATGCTTCGAGGGGAGACGATCCCGTTCGAAGGATCGTAGCCTTTCGGACGGCATACTGTCATCACGCCATCTTGTGTGCGTCCCCAACGTCGGAGGTTGGAACTCCGGCTCCCTCTCCCCTGTGGCGACTCGATTCACGAATCGGCATGACTCGGGGGAGAGGGAGCAGACGGGCAGCACCGATAATCGTGATGCACTTCATCAATCCGTCACGCGATCCCACGGCTGGCCAGTGTGTCACCTTGCCGAAGGAAATCCGAAGCGACAGCACTGCCTCGAACCGCAACCAAACGCAGTGGGGGGCCGAGCCCCAACCGATCGGTAACAGGAAGTGGGCCGCAAAAAAACTCAAAAAACTCAAGACAGAGGCCCACTCTTCTTTTGCGTTTTTTGAGTTTCTTGCGGCCCCATTCTGCGACCAACTCCACGGAAGGTCTTGATGGCCTGCCCGGTCTGTCGAAGTTGATTGTGACAAACTGGCCAGCCGTGCCCGCGATCACTCCGTCCTTTCGCAGTTCGAATGGCTCACATACGATGTGGTCCCCAAGACCTCCCGGCCCCTCATCCTCGCAGAGAAGTGTGCAGCATGTCGGTTCCATCGCCGTCGACCTATTTAGAAACTCTGTTTGGCCTGTCGGGAAAGACCGCCGTCGTGATCGGCGGCACCGGGACACTCGGAGGGGCGATGGCCGATGCCTTGGCGGGTGCGGGTGCCCACATCGTTGTCATCGGTCGGAATGCCGAGCATGGAGCCGAGGCCGTCGCGCGGCTCACCAAGGCGGGTGGCAGCGGCGAATTCGTGGCAGCCGACGCGACGCAGCGAACGGACTTGGAGCAGGTGGTGACCCACCTCAAAGCGACCGGGCGAGCCTGTGACATTCTGATCAATGCTGCGGGAGTCAACTCCCCGACGCCGTTCCTCGACATCACCGATGAGGAGTGGGACCGAATCTTTACGGTGAACCTGACCAGTGTCCGGTTGGCGTGCCAGGTCTTTGGCCGCGACATGCAGGAGCGTCAGACGCGCGGCTCGATTCTGAACATCGCCTCGCTCAGTGCGATCACTCCGTTGTCGCGGGTCTACACTTATTCCGCGTCGAAGGCCGCTGTGCTGAACCTGACCCTGAATTTGGCTCGCGAGTGGGCCAAGATTGGGATTCGGGTGAACGCCCTTTCCCCCGGGTTCTTCCCAGCGGAGCAGAATCGCAAGGTGCTGACCCCCGATCGGGTCGAGAACATTATGCGGCACACTCCAATGGGCCGCTTCGGGGAACCGATGGAACTGGCGGGGGCTGTGCTACTGTGTGCATCAAACAAGGCGGGATCGTTCCTGACCGGGTCTAATCTGGTGATTGATGGCGGGTTTATGGCGATGACGATTTAACAGGATGCCTTGCAGAGGATTGACGATCACAATGCCGAAGTGGTTGAAGATGGTCTCGACCGCTGACTCGCTCTTGTCTCTGGTTCGCTATGCCTCGTGAACGCATCTTGCTCCTCACGGGGCGTCTGGCAGAGGCGGCCGTGCGGCGAACGGCCCTTGAGGTCGAGACCATCGCTCCATTTGAGTTCGCGATCACGGTGCTGCCGATTTCGGTGGCCGCCCTGATGCACACACGCTGGGTGGAGCGGAAGCTGGAGTGGCATTCCGATTGGCAGTTCGATCGCGTCCTGCTTCCGGGCTATTGCCAAGGGGATCCCGCCTCGCTCACGGCCAAGTTTGGAACGCCCTTCGAACTGGGGCCGAAGGAGATCCTCGACCTCGCGGAACATCTGGGGCTGGGGAAGCGGAAGGCCGTCGCGCTCGATACATACAACATCGAGATTCTCGCAGAGATCAATCACGCCCCGCGGATGGGAGTCGATGCGATCCTCCGGCAGGCGGCGCATTACCGTGAATCGGGAGCTGAACTGATCGATGTCGGTGGCATCCCCGGTGAGAGTTGGGCGGGCGTCGGTGAGGCTGTCCAGGCTCTCCGTCACGAGGGGTTTCGTGTCTCGATCGACAGCTTTGATCGCCACGAGGTCGAGGCCGCCGTCGAGGCTGGGGCCGAACTAATTCTGTCCGCGAACTCATCGAACATCGAATGGGTCCGGCGTTGTCCCGTCGAGGTGGTGGCGATCCCGGATGACCATCGGTGCCTCGATACATTGCAACCGACGATCGACGCCTTACGCGAGGCGGGTTGTCGTTTTCGCATTGATCCGATCCTCGAACCGGTCGGCATCGGGTTCGCAGCTTCGCTTGATCGTTACCAAGTTGCGCGACAGCGCTGGCCCGATCTGCCCGTGATGATGGGCATCGGGAACGTCACCGAGCTGGCCGAAGTCGACAGCGCGGGAGTGAACTTGCTGCTCGCTGGGATCTGCGGTGAACTGGGAATCACGTCGGTCCTGACGACGGAAGTCGCTCGGTGGTGCGGGTCGGCTGTCCGCGAGTTTGATCGCGCGCGACGGATCGTGAAGTATGCCGTCGAGCACCAGACGATCGCCAAACATGTCGATTCGTCACTCGTCATGTTGCGCGATGCGAAGGTTCGTAACTACGGAGCGGAGGCCCTCTCGGCTCTGGCCGCTCAATTGAAAGACCCCAACTTCCGCATCTTTGCGGAGCAGGGCGTGGTCCACTTAATGAACCGAGATGGTCATTGGCAGGGCACCGATCCGTACGAAGTCTACGACCGAATGGCCGAGAGTTCCGAGCCGCTGAGCGCCGCGCATGCCTTCTACCTGGGCTTTGAGATGGCCAAGGCGATGACGGCCCTGACCCTGAATAAAGAGTACCGCCAGGACCAGCCGCTCAATTGGGGGCTGCTCACCCGCGACGAGACCAGTGCCATTGAACGTCGGCACCGCGAGGCAAAGACCGGCACCGAGCGAGTTGAGGAGTAGGCGATATTCTTCGAGCGAACATGTGTGAGCGGCAAGGCGCTAGCCGCCGGTTCTTCTCATCGTCTGCCAGAACCCGCGGCTAGCGCCTGGCGGCTCACATCTCGATCACCCGAAGGCGTCATTCCTGCCCGCTCGAAGAATCGCTCAGTATCGCGGGCTACGACTTCTTCCCAATGAGAGCCGCCTCGCGAGTCAAAGTGTTCAAGCTGGCATCGGCATTGTAATAGCGTTCATACATCCCGTACTCCTGGCCGTTGTCCTCTGAATAGTCGACATCGTTTGCGATCACTCCATAGAGGCGAATCCCGTGAGAATCGACCGATTCGCGAGCCCGCTGGGCCGTGGCCCGTTTGTTCTTGCCCATCCGCACAACGAGCAGCATGCCATCCACATGCGGCGCGATGATCGCCGGGTCGCTCACCGCCAGTATTGGGGGCGTATCGACGATGATCACGTCATAGTCCACGCGTAAGGCCCGCAGCGTATCGCCCAGTCGCGGTCCCGACAGCAGTTCGGCGGGGTTCGACGGGCAGAGACCGGCGGTCATCACCGACAGATTGTCGAGTCGCGTCGATCGAACGGCGTTCATCCACTCCATCTCATTCATCAACACATCGGTCAGGCCGAAATCTTGGGGCAGGCCAAAGAGGGTATGCATCGTCGGGCGCCGGAGATCGGCATCCACCACCAGCACCTTCTTGCCCGACTGGGCAATTGCGATCGCCAAGTTGGCCGATGTAATCGATTTGCCATCGCCGGGTTCAGCGCTGGTCACCTGGATGACCTTGTCATGGGTCTCTTTGGTGCAATGGTAGAGCGTGGTGCGGATCGAGCGGAACGCTTCGGCTTCGCGCGATCCGGGCCGATGGTGGTAGACCAGGGCGGGACTCAAACCGTTTTGAAGGGCCGCCCGTTCAGAGGCGGCGTTCATTCGAAGTCTGGGGATCGCTCCCATGACAGCCGCTCCGACGGTCGATCGAACTTCGTCGACCGTCTTGAGTGTCGTGTCGTACCACTCCCGGAAGTAGGCCAGCGCAAACACGGCCAAGAATCCGAGAATTCCAAACGCGCCCACAATCTTCAGGGTCTGCTTGATCGAGCGACTGACACGGACATCGTTTGTCCGCGACATCTTGTAACCTTCTTGCCCCTTGTTTTGATCCAAGTCGGTCAGTTGCTTCAACGTCAGATCAAGTTCCTTCTTCATGCGGGCGATGTCATCCTTATACTGCTGATCTTGCACTTCAAACGCCGCCGCCTCGCGGGCCGTCTTCTCAGCTGCGGAGTAGGACTCCTTGAGAGCCAGTTGGTCGGCCTGGAGTTCTTTCACGCGCGATTCCAGAACCTTCAAATACTGATTCCCCAACCCTTCGCTGGCGGCGTCTGCCCCGGGGGGGACCGCCGTGGTTGGCTTCCCGAGATTCGGCGGGGTCAGCCCTTGCCGAGAGTAGAAGTCGAGGAGCGTTTCTCCCTGCCGCCGGACGTTGACGACATCCGCGTGGTTCTCACCCAGAACCAGCAGCAGACGTTGCTCCAGCATTCGGTTCAGAAGCAGTTGTTGATCGAGCTCTCCCTTGCCAGCCGGAGTGTTGACCAGCCCGCCTCCGCCGCCTTCTGATCCGGTGCCGGAGCTTGCCGAGGCGATCGAGGACATCACGTAAGCCTGGATCGATTCCCGTTCTTCGGGGTTGGCGAGCATCGCCTTGAGAATTCCAATCTTACTCTGTGTGGAACGGAGCTTCGCATCGTTATCGCTCTGCCGGATAATCACATCGGACAGCTTCGCGTGGTAGATGCTTTGCTGGGCCAGGGGAGCCCCTTGAGCGGAGACGGCCGGTGTCGTGTTGATGTAGTACGGAACGTTCACACGCCATTGGCTGTATTCCTTCTCCAAGGCGATACGATCGGCGTTCATCAAGGTTTTTTGGGAGAGCTTCGTTTCGTAGAGCGCCTTGGCCTTGTTGTCTTTTTCGGATTCTAACCAGTCTCCATAGGCCGCAACGACGGCTTCGACAACTTGCTTGGCGATTTTGGGGTCACCACTGGGATAGGCGATCGAAATGATGTTGTCGAAGGACGACTCCTGTCCCGCGACCCGCTTCACGTCCAGGTCTTCCCAGACCGACTTGAGGGGGTCTTTGGCAGCGGAGAGTCCCGCCACTTTGTCCAGCCCATGCTTTTCAAAGGCGATGCGGGCGATCACGTCGGTCGCGATCACACGGACATGCTCACCACGGTCTCCATAACGACGGGCTTCCTGGTCAGAGATGCTGGCCTTCTTCGAGACCATGATCGTCGTCTCGGCAACATACGTCGGCCCCGTGTACTGGTAGGCCAGCGTCCCCAAGATGCAGCCCGCAATCAGCCCCATGGCCAAAGACTTCCAAATCGACAACGCAAACCGGACGATATCGATCGAGCGCCCTTCATCCGACTTCTTAAAGCCGAGTGGCGCAAAATCGACATTCGCCTGGGTCAGAGGCAGTTGGGAGCGTTGAGTCACGGTTCAGTCTCCGAATGCCACCGCGTTCGGCGGGGCATAGTGGCGGGTGTCCGCCGGTATTTATGAGGGTGAAGGCGCGATCAGTTCCCAGCCAGGGACAACCGGGGACGCGAATCACGTTGCAAGGCGTTCTTGTAGTAGGCCAGCGTCTTGGTCAGGCCTTCCTGGAGTCCCACCTTGATCGCGAAGCCGAGGTCGCGTTTCGTGGCCGAGATGTCGGCCCATGAGTGGAGCACATCCCCGACGCGCGGCGGCAGGAACTCGGGATCGCACGGCAGCTCCAGTTCCAGGCAGATCAACTGCAGCAGTTCCAGAACGCTGATCGTCTCGCCGCAAGCGACGTTGAAGACCTTCCCCGAGACACCCGCTGCCCGTGAGGCGAGGATGTTCGCCTCGGCCACGTTCTCGACATAGACGAAGTCCCGGGATTGCTCGCCGGTGCCATAGATCTTGGGTACGCGGCCTTCGACCAGGGCGCTCGCGAACAGTGGGATCACTGCCGAATACGGACTCTTCGGATCCTGACGTGGACCAAAGACATTGAAGTACCGCAGCCGCACCACCTCAATGTTGTAACTGGCTGCGAAGGCTTGGCAGTAATACTCACCCGCCAGCTTGGCAGCGGCGTATGGTGAGAGAACTTCCGGCATGTGTGATTCGTGCTTGGGCATCTCCGGGGAGTCACCGTAAGCACTGCTCGATCCGGCGTAGACAACGCGCTGGACCCCGGCCTTGCGGCAAGCATCGAGCAGATTCACGGTTCCCGTGACGCAGGCATGGTGCGTTTCCAGAGGCTTCTCAATACTCAGCGGCACCGACGCCAGAGCCGCCTGATGAAAGACCACCTCACAGCCGCTGACGATCCGGGCGACTTCATTTGCATCACGCAGGTCAGCCTCATGAAACTCGACCGCATCGCCCAGATGAGCGAGATTTGCGAGCGAGCCCGTACACAAGTTGTCGAGCACGCGCACGCGATGCCCCTCCGCAACCAAGCGGGTGACAATGTGCGAACCAATAAATCCAGCGCCGCCAGTGACGAGATACCGAACCACGAGAACCTCCGAGTGAATGGACTTCACAGTCTCAACAAGCCTAGCTCGTAAATCGGAACGTTGCGGGAAAGAAACAGTTGGTGCCCCCAAGCCCCCGCGCATGGTGACATTCGTAACGAGATGTGGCCAAACGGGAACAGACCGCGTTCGACAGAAAGTGATCAATGGGGGTGCTGTGAACCGTGCAATCGTTTTTTTCGTACGATCGTTAATCCTCATGCAGGCAGAATTGATTGGTTCGTGACCTTCACAACGAGCCGGAAGCGTGAGCGCCCGGAGTCGGCGAGTGGGCGGACTGTGCCGGTGCGGAGCAGGCGAGATGGCTCCATCTGACGCCCCGACGGCTCGCTGCGCTCGCCCGGGGCGCGCGAGTCTCCCAAGTAACACGAGCCTCGATTCGGCTGGCTGGCCCGCGGTGGGTGGGCGTTGATTCTGGGGGGCCGTGTGCCGGCGAGGGACGGGCAGAGTGCCCATTCCACGACACGGTCCGGCGGCTCTCTGCAAGACGGGCATTCCTGCCCGTCTCGTGCGGAGCCACAGTTTGCGAATGTGACCAACATTAAGCGAACCGGCCTGTTGATTTAATTGCCTGCCCGATTACCATTCCGCCCGGCAGTTGGAGGCTGGGGCTGGGGGCGAGGGAGGGTTTGCCGTGGAGTATTGG
>JAYSVZ010000539.1:0-13694 GCA_043718305.1 Planctomycetota bacterium
GCGGCCTTCACACTTGTCAGTTGGATGTTGAGCTTGCGGAGGCGTGGCAGGCGAACGATCTGATCGATCAGTTCCAGATCTTCCTCGGGGCGCCACGAAATGACCAACGGAACATCCCATTTTTGCAGGGAGTCCAACAGTTCCTTCGTGGCAACGCGATCGACGAGTTCCACCCCGACCATGTATCCCGGCGGGGAACGCTCGACATCGTACTCTGGGCCGAGAATGGGGAAGTCTTGAGGCAGCAGCGGGCTCCCAGGCGGCGGCTGGAACAACCGGCGAGGGGCGACTGCTCTCCGTGGCGGTGGGTTCTCGGTCCAGGCTCGCACCTCGGCCACCTGATCCCATGGAAGGTTATCCACCACGATCGGGGCCAGCGTCACCCACTCATGAACCGTCGGTTGAAGACCCTGCATGTCGTATACCTTGACTCTGGTTCCCGGCAGTCCTTCAACGAGTCGGCAGAGCGCTGTGGCACTCAATTTCGTGCGAAAGATCTGGACCTCGGCCAGCCCCGACAGCTTGATAAGATCATTCACACAACTATCGGTTAAGCCAATGACATTCAGGCTCAATGACCGTAGACTCGTCATTTTACTGAGTTCACCGATCCCCTCGTCTGTGACACGACATTCATACAAGGACAACTGAGTCAGCTTGGGGTGTCGAGCCAGTGATGCCAGATCACTGTTGGTCAGCGACCGCCCTCCGCCGATCGTGAGTGTGGACAGCAGCGGAAGGACCGGGAGGGCCTGCCAATCGAGGGGTTCTTTTCCCGAGAACCCCAGATTCTTCAGCTTGGAAAACTGGTCGATCAAGGCCATTGCACCTGAGTCGATGGCGGCATTGTCAAACTGAATGTATGTCGCCTGCGGGTGCTTCCGAAGAGCTTGCCGAAAAATATTTTTGGTGACCGGGATCTGACGAAACGTGATGTAGTCACCTTTGGCAAAGACGCCATCAACGTCGAGTGGCGACGGCCAGATGATCCCGTAAAACTGGGAGATCATCCAGGGACTGAACGCGACAACAGTGACCAGGATCGCGATCGTGACACTACTTCGAACGATCTGACGGCGAGTCAGCCGATGACTCGGCTGACCTTCGATGGGCTGCGTTTCGGTGGGCAGTTCAGAGGACATCGCGTCTCGCCTTTCTGGCGCAGCTGATCGACCAGCACCGGACCGAAGACCTCACCCCGGGCGGCGTTGGTAGAACCACCACTCGACGAGCAGCACGATCAAGGCCCCGCCCGCGAGCAGCGTCCATAGCGGTCGGTCCATTGCGGTTTTGTCCTCGGTGGCGGAGACCTCGGCCTCTTTGGCGACGAGGGTGTCGACCCCGGACAAGGACGACTCGCGAGGATTCAGCAGGCTGACACCGAGTTCGCGGACCAGTTTGCCGCCTTGGCGAAATTCGAACGGACCCACCGTGCGGGCCGAGACTCCGGTCACCCAGCCGTCCTTATCGGATGTCGCGGCCTCATGTTTTCCTTGAGGATTGGTCACCAAGTATTCCGTCGAGCGGTCCAGCTTCACCGGAGCCAGCAGGCCGGTCGAGGCTCCCTTGGCCTCCGCCAACTCGGCCTGCGACAGCGACAAATTCACCAGGTTCGTCGCCATGATCGGGAAGGCCAAGCGGTACGGCAGCGTCGTCTTCTCCAGATGAAACAGCCAGTGCATCGCCAGTCGCGGGCCCGACCGGCGCTCGATGATGAGCGGTCCTTGCGTTCCGTGACAAAGGGTCATGTAGCCCAACTGCTCCAGGCTCGACTCCGTGACCTCCTTGGCCAGCGTCGGGTTATCGATCATGTCGATCTCTCGCATCTGAACATGCTGCAAGAGCGGGGTGTCCCGCTTCCAGTCGACGACTGTGGACTCCCCCTCTTCGATCGAGAGTTTTCCGGCGAGATCCTTCGGCACGATCCCGATCGTCAGGTAAGTCGTCGCCTCGCGATCCAGGTCCGCTTCGCTGTCAGTGATGACCAGATCGTAGACGGCCTCGGCGGGGGGCTGGCCCGGAACGGGATCGACCTGGATCCCCTCCATATCACGCAGCGCATGTCGAAAGGCCGGCAGCGTCTCCGGGCAAAACACCAGCAGGTCGCGTGAAACTGGCAGCTCAATCCAGGCGGTGTTGTCCGAGGGCAGGGCGTCAAACCCGGCGGGCGACAGTTCCGCCCGCAGCCGCTTGGCAGTACTCCCATCGATCGAGAAGACCAGCCGCGTTGACTCGCCGGGATTCAAAACGACCCGCTCTTCGCCGACGACCGCTTTGGTCTCTTGATCGACCAATCGCAACTGCGCATCGGCAGCGGTGTCGGGGCTGCATTCGACGCGGACGAAGACCTGCCACTCGCGAACGCCGGATCGCGTCGCGTTGAGCGAGGTGATTCCGGTATTCCCGCCGGTCGATGGGATGCGAAAGTAGTCGACCTGGAACGGGAGATCGAAGTCGACGATCGCTTGCTCTTCGCCCGTGATCGGGTTGGGCCGGAGCGGTACGTTGCCGTCGGTGTAGAGCCGGATCGAGGAAATTCTGTCGGTCTTCACCGAACCGCTGGCCAGGGCGAACGCGTCCTCCAATCGCGAGGGGACATCGACCACCTCTAACTGGTCCAGAGCCTGGCTCAACTCCACTTTGTTTCCCGTCATCGGCGTCAGACGCTGGGCCGAAGAATGCACCGCGATCAGCATCAACTGCTGCCCAGACGGCAGGTCGTCAATGATCTGCCGGACCTGGTCCTTGGCCAGTTGCAGCCGAGACTTATTCGTCTTCGAATCGATCGCTCGCATGCTGGCCGAACAATCGATCAGAATCGGCAACTTGGCCACCGAGCCGTCGCTGCTCCCCAAGAACGGCTGTGATGCGGCCAGAGCGAGCAGCACGAGCAAGGCGAGTTGCAGCCATAACAGGAGATTTTTGCGAAAGCGTTGAAACGGCGAGTTCACGCGCTGATCGGCGATCACTTGCTGCCATAAGAGGAGGGACGGAATCTCTTTCTGCGTCCGCTTCAATTTCAAGAAGTAGACGAGGATCACGGGAATGGTCAGGAGTAGCAGCAGCGCGTTGAGCGGAGCCGAAAATCCAGGGAGCCAGTTCATCAGGGAGTCCGTGGGGGAATGTTCAACGGCAAGGGAAGCGACACGGGACGGGTGAAAGTGGGCGACTGATCGTCAACATGACGATCATTTCATCCATCCCTTGCGCACCAGTTCGTCAAACACCACCGACCGAATCGGCATGTCACTGGTCAGGCTGATGAACCGTCCGTTGCGTTTTTGGCACTCGCTGGCGAGATGATCCTCCAGCGCTTGCCGGTGGCTCTGATAGAGTCCGATCAGTTCGCCGACCGACGAGATGTCGAGCGACTGGCCACTCTCCGAGTCGACAAAGCGGAAGTCCCCGGTCAACTCCGGATTCCTTTCCGAGGGAGCCAGAACCTGAATTGCGAAGACCTCCAACCCCGATCCGTGCAGCCTGTTGAACGCCTTGCCGACATCGCCGAACGTCAAGAAGTCCGAGATCACGACGGCCACGCCCCGTCCCCGCCGCCGCTGCAACACGTCCTCGATGGCCGCATCGATCGGGAACGCCCCTCCCGGCGTTAAGTCCTCCAGAAACGACATGAACCGCTTCACCGCCGCCCGCCCCCGCGACCCGGGAAAGATCGCCGGAGCCTGCCCCGCCTGGGCACACGAATAGACACTGACCTTTTCCACGCTGGTCAGCCCCGCCATTCCGAAGGAGGCTGCGATTTGGCGGGCGAGGTCGAACTTCCCTTCGAAGTTCATCGAGGTCGAAGCATCCAGCAGGATCGGCACCTGCATCTCTTCCTCATGAGCATAGAGCTTCAGATACGGCTGATTGAGTCGCGAAAAGACGTTCCAGTCGACATACCGCAAATCGTCCCCGGCCACGTAATCGCGGTAGTCCGAGAACTCAATGCTCGTCCCGCCCTTCCCGGAGAGGTGTTCTCCTTGCGTCCGGTTCGTCTTCCGTTTCTGCGGATTGATCCGCAGCCGATCGAGCCGGGCGAGCAGATCGTTCGGCAACAACGATGTCCATTGCGCAGCCGACATGCGGACTCCCCTTCGTGGACCAACGGCCAGACTCGGCACAGAGATACAGCATATACGATACGTGTCAGACGCCGCGACCGCTGGCGCGAATCCGGCGGGGAGTACGTGCATTCGCAACTGGCGGTATTCCTCGTGAATCTCGGTCGGGGAGCGACCGAGCTACGTAGGCGATGTCGCTCCTCGATTCGCAAAGTGCGGTTCTTACCGCACAGCGCCTGGCACGTCGACGATCTGGGCAGAGGCCGTGCTGTTGCCGAAGACCTCGAAGTTCTTCATCGTCCAGACGACTTGCTTATCGCGGGTGACTTCAATCAGTTGCGGGTTCTCTGGCCCGGCGTGGCAGTTGCCGATGATGATGTTCCCATTCGGCAAGGCATGCAGCGTCGTGACCCAGGCGAATGTAATCCCGGGCAGTTCCTTTTGTTCGACCGACCAGACCGTTTCGCCCTGGGGGTTCACTTCAATGACGCGGTTGCCGTTTCCGGCTGCGATCAGGGTGTTACCGCAGGGAAGGCGGATCGCTCCGTAGACTTCGGTGCCGTGCCCTTCCACGCCGTGGCCATCACTGCGGGGCCGACCTGCGAGGTCGAGGGTGTGGCTCCAGATGACCTTGCCGGTTTCGTCATATTCGCGGACGGTGGCATCGGCTTCGTGGCACACCAGATAGTGACCGTTCGACAGCTTGCGAGCCATTCGCGTGTCGCGGTGGTGGTGCGGGTGATCAACGGTGAGGGCGAACTCCTTTTGGATTTTCCCCTCGGAGTCGACCTCGATAATCCGGCGGTTCCCGCTTTCGGCGATCATCGTCAGCCCATTGTCGAGCCGCTGAAAGGCATGGACCTCGACCCGCCCGTCGTAACCGGCTTTCGGCTTCGAATCGTGCCGCCAGACGATCTTCTTGTCGGGAGACATCTCGACGATCTCGGTACTGCTCATCGGGAACAGCACGTTGCCGTTAGGGAGCAAGGTCAGATCATGCACATCACCAGCACACGGGGCTTCCCATTCGACCTTTCCCTCGGCGGAGACCAGGCAGATGTGCCCCTTGTCGGCAGCCAAGAATCGGTGCGTGACGGGTCGTGACTCTTCGGCACCAGTGAGTGTCACCAAAGAGAGAATGGTCAGAAAGCTGATCGCAATTCGCATGAGAATCTCAGGCTATGGAATGGGGTCGAGGAAGCCGGACGGACAGCATTATCTTGGTGACGATCGCCCCGAGTTACAACACTCTGGACATGCCCGTCCACGAAAAACGTCAACCTAGCCCACGAGAAAATCCATTCAGCGAGCGGTAGGTATCAACCCGCCGTGCCAAACGGAGCGTGATCTAAAACCCCCTGGAGATTCCCGAAGAACGGGACACCTCTGTTTCGGTTAGGGCTCATTCGGGTGTTCGGAGGTAATCTCGATGGTCACTCGGTTCGAACGCCAGGCATCCTGATTGACGGTGCCTTGGGGCCATCTGGCAGCCAGCTCTTCGTCAAACTTTCCGTTGAGATCTACGGGGGGATGGGCAAACAACATGCTATTCGCCACGACTTGGACTTCGTATTTCCCGGGCGGCAGCACAATCTTGTCGGCTTTCCACGGACGAGACAACCGCCTCGTTTTGATTACGATTCGTGTACAAACCCCGCCTTCCAGGGGCATCTTGATCCAATCGCCGGGAGTTACGTCTCGAAAACTTCCCGAGTTGATATCTGGGTATAAATTCCCCACATGATTCTGCTGCTCGTCGAAGAAGGCGACATTGTACGACTCGTTAATCAATGTGCGGTGATGGGGGTTGAACACTCTTGCATCGATGACTTTACCCCAGATCTGAAGGTCGAGTGTTGCGATGGAGTCACCCTTCTCGCGAAGATGCAGCTCCAGGATTCCCTGGGGATAAAGCTCCAACTCTGTCGGCTCTCGGACCACGGGTTCATAGCTCACTTCCTTGAGAAATGAGCGGCGGTTGTACCTGATTTCGTCGCCTAGCAGAGCACCCGTGTTAGCGATCGTGAGGAAGAGTCCAACCAATGGCACGGTCCGAAGGACGCCACAATTCAGAACCCTCTGAATAGCGAATGCGGTAGCGAAATCTCGACGCTTCAGCTGGCAGCAACAGGGGTTTGAAACTCGCTCTAAGCAGATCATGTGACTTCGTTTCAGGAATGAGAGTACGCCTGGGCCACCCCGCCAATCACTTCGGCGGTTCAACAGGGTCATCCTCAGTGATCACAATCGAAACCTTGTTGGAACGCCAGGCATCCTCAATGACTCGGCCCTTTGGCCATTTTTCAGCCAAGTCTTCGTCAAACTTTCCATTGAGATCCAATGGCGGGAAGGCAAACATCATGCTGTTCGCAATGACTTGGATTTCGTACTTTCCAGCAGGCAAGACAATCTTATCATGTTTCCACGGGCGGGAGATCCTTCGAGACTTTACGAGAATCCGGGTAAAAATGCCCCCCCCTTGGTGCAGCTTGACCCAATCGTCTGGCCCCGGGGGACGAAAGCTGCCAACAGTTTTTTCCGGATACAAGTTTCCTACATGGTTCTTGTCTTGATCGAAGAATGCGATATTGTAAGACTCTTGCGTCAATGTATGTCTGTGTGGGTTGAATGCTTTTGAATCAAGCGGCCCCCAAATCTGCATATCGAGAGTCGCGATGGCTTCCCGTGTTTCGCGAGAGTGCAGTTCAAGGACTCCATGCGGATTCTGCGGAGCGTCCGGGGCAGCGAGTGCAACCGGTTCATACAAATAGATCTGCCGCATCGTGTATCGGTATCGATGATCTTTTCCGAACGGAAAATCATCTTCTCCGTAAGACCGGTCGGAGTTGACACGCAGTAGAGCGAGTCCAACAAGCAACGCTGTTCTAATGGTCAGTGCCCGCATGTGATCCTCCGGTGATGAATGATGTGCGATAGTAGAATGCCAGATTGCCCGATTAGGGGGCAATCACCACATTGTCCCAGGTGGGGTGATCGGTGAGGTCGTTGCCGGCCTGATCCCAATTGAAAGTGGATCCAGAGCTATTGGAATTCTTGTGCCAACCAGCCTGGTCGTAGTAGGCAGACATGCCGACAAACCAGTAGAGTGATCTCAAAGGCACATACTCACTTCCAGTCACCGGCGATTTCCACATCAGATTCATCGTAAAGCAGCCGTGATAACTCGCATATGTCAGACTGCCAGGATTATCCCAAGGAATCGCAACTCCTGGCGCATCAACTACATTTAATCCGGTTTCTTGATAAGGAAATTCCTCGTCCAATCCACTTCCATCAGTGTACCCTGCAATGCCATTCGAACTCATGTCGATCGTTTGAAGCCACGCAAACGTTCCGACCGAAGTGTCCCCTTCCGCTCGGAACTTGATACCCATCGTCAGAAAGGGGTCTCCCATCTCGTTTCCATTTTCATCAAGATCTCTCGCGAAGCCCGTGTCAGTAGTCTTGGCGTTGATCGTCACATTCGGCCTGTGCACCTCAATGTCGATCGTCTCGGAGATATTCTGTCGGAGGAATCTCGTTCTTCCGGAGACACTCGCCTCGCGTGTCCCGTCTTCTGCGACCCAGTGGAACGTCAGCGACGTGGCCTTGAGTTGAGCGGCGGAGAGTTCAATGACTTCCGACATTTCGTTCGGCGTGTCGATGCGATATTCTTTGAAGGTGTCCCCTTCAATCGACCACTGGATGATGGGATTGTTGCCTCCGCCCGACAAAGTGACTGGGACTGGCTGCCCGACCCACACATCGGGGATCGCCGTGTTTAGATCGATGTCTGTCCCGCCAAAGGTGACCTTGGCCTTAACCAGCTTCACAAAGACATTCGCCACCCCTCGCTGAAAGCCCTGCGGATCCAGCACCCTGTACTGAAAGACATCGGTGATTCCGTAGACGGAGACGTAGGGGTTGTCGAAGACCCCGGCATTCGGCGTGTACGTAAAGGCTCCACTGCCAGACACGCTCGCCGTCCCGTACTGCCCGTCGGACACCTTTTGAGCAGTCAGATAATTCACCAAGTCGGACGCGGTGTCGTTCACGAGGACCCCTTCATCCGCAGTCACAGACAACGTATTCCCTGCCAGCACAAAATACTCAATGTTATGGTGAATCACTCCCGTCTCATAATCTGCGGTGCTCGCTGAACGATCTTCCGTGGCATAAACCGGCAGGTAGATCCCCATGTCAACAGTCACTTGCGACTGCTGGGTATACGTTCCATAGCCGGGATAGACCATGACATTCTGGTAGTGTACGACCAAATGATCGACTCCCATCGCTCCCGGATTTGGTGTGTACTGTTCGATCCCTTGCGAGTCACTGCCAAGAAATGCGACTGTCCCCAATTGGGCACCAGTGATGCTGACATACTGACCGCTACCGTTGACTCCAAATGTAATGGGCTGTTCCATCCGTGTAACCACCGAGATGTCAGCCGCCAAAAGCAGACGTGACTCGCAACTCATGATGGCAGACGGCTTGCCAGACCAATCTCCGCGGCACCGAGCCCGCCGAGATCTCCCGCCCCCCCCATCTTTTCATGGGAGGACTTCAAAACACGAACCAACGATGAGAGGAGCGACATGGAGCAACCCCCGGTGTGATTTCGACCATTCCAACAAGCGGCGAGCGAATGCTCTGGAAGGATCATTCACTCGCGGGATTCGATTTGTCAAGCGTGAGAAGGATTGGATTGTCTTTGTTCGTCTGTTGAAGCTTGAACCCCACTGCTTGGGGTCCATCAGTTTCGCTCTGGCGTCTTCAGATGTTTGTCAAAGTACGCGAACATCGCGGCCTCCGCTTTGGCCGCGTCGGCATCCTTGAACCCGTGGCCGGCTCCTTCGAGCTTCAGGAGTTCCACCTCGGCTCCGACTTGCTTCAAGCGGTCGACCATCCACTCGGCTTGTTCGAAGGCGACGTACTTGTCCTCGGTTCCATGGATAATCAGGGAGGGGGCTGCGGACGGGGTGGCCCAGTTCAGGGGGCTGCCGATCTGGTGCAGCTTGCGGTGCGTCGACAGATCGCCGCCGAACCAGAGTGGGAGGACTTCATGGGCGTCAACGCTCTTGCCATATGAGTGGATGAAGTCGCTCGGGCCGTAGTAGTTCACCACGCAGGTGACCTTGGCCGAATGGCCGAGGTTCTGGTCCCCTTCGAACTGGGCGACCCCTTCGGTCACGCCGAGGAACTGCACCAGATGCCCCCCGGCTGAACCGCCGACAACTCCGATCTTGTCCGGATCAATCTGGTACTTCTCAGCGTTCGCGCGGAGGAACCGGACAGCCGCTTTCACATCATGGATGGCCTTGGGGAACTTGTGATCGGGAGCGAGGCGGTAAGATGCCGTCGCGGCCACATATCCGCGTGCGGCGAGTTGCTTGCAGAGAGCGTCATAGCCCTCGCGTTTTCCGGCCCGAAAGCCGCCGCCGTGGATGCAGAGAACCGCGGGCCGCAGGGCTCCGGTCGTCTTCGGCAGGGCGATGTTCATGCCCAAGGCGACATCCCCGGGATGGGCATATTCGACACCGACCTGAAAGTCGACCGCCGGGGGATCTTCAGCCTGGACTCGAGCTGACAGGAAAATGCAGGCCAAGAGGCAGAACATGATTCGCATGGGAGACTCAATGCAGGCGGCAACACGCAGAAACTCCCGCGACAACTGTCGCGGAATCGGTCAGGTCACGGACCGAGGATATCTTGCTGTTGTTGAACGTGGGATACAAGACTGACGAGCGTCGCTGATTGTCGAAGATCAAGTGTCCGAGTCCGTTTCGCACTCCTTCACTCCTTGCCGCTGCCACTCAATCTCCGCTACGCCGCCTTCGCGCTGGCCAGGATTTCCCCGTTCTCACCGACCTGATCGAAGCGGACGGCCATTCGTTTCGACACGCCAGCCTGCTCCATCGTCACGCCGTATAAAAAGTCGGCAGCGGTCATCGTCGGTTTGCGGTGCGTGATGACCACGAACTGGGTCATCGAGGCGAACTCCTTGAGGACGTTCGCGTATCGCCCGACGTTCGCATCGTCGAGGGCGGCGTCGACTTCGTCGAGGATGCAGTACGGACTCGGCTTGCTCTTGAACATGGCGAAGAGCAGACCAACCGCCGTCATCGTCTTCTCGCCGCCGCTGAGAAGGCTCAAGCTGCGGAGTTCCTTGCCGGGTGGGCGGGCGACGATTTCGATGCCGCACTCCAGAACATCATCGGGGTTCTCCAGGATGATGTTCCCCTCGCCGCCGCCGAACATCTTGCGAAACAGCAGTTGAAAGTTCACTCGGATCGCCTCGAAGGTCTCGACGAAGAGCCGCTTGCACTCGGTGTTGATGCGACGAATGATGTCTTCGAGGGCGGCCTTGGCCTCTTGTAAGTCCTTGAGCTGGGCACTGAGATCGTTGTACCGGTTCTCGATCTCTTCGAGACCGGCCAGCGCATCGGTGTTCACATGCCCCATCATCTTGATCCGCCGTCGCAAGCGATCGACAGCCGCTTCCAGTTCGGGACGGACTTCGGCAAAGGGGACATCGCTCGCGGGGAGGTTGCGGAGAGCATCTGCCGGGGCTTCTCCTGCTCCTTCTTCGGAGGATGGTCCTGATCGCTGTTGGAGATAACCGTTGTATGCAGACACGCCCGTCTCGACGAGATCACTGAGCGAGAGTTGGTACTCCTCGTCAATTCTTTGCGCGAGGATCGTTTGCTTCTGGCTGAGTTCCCGAATCTGCAGTTGGGTTTCGTGGGCCAGTTCCACCGCCTTGCGGCGCTGGCGGTGCCAATCGTCAAGTTCCTTGGAGCGGCGTGATCGTTCATCGCGCAGCGCATCGCGATCGCGCGTGGCGACGCGGAGTTCTGCTTTGACCTGTTCTTGCTGAAGCATCCGTTCAGCAATGATCGCTTCGGTTCGCAGCAGGAGCAGCGTCGATTCCTCGCGGGCCTTCATCAGTGCGTCGTACCGCTCGTTCGATTCGCGTTCTTGATCGACGCGCTGCTGCTGGTCACTCCCGAGGCGGACTTGCGTCTCGCGCAGGCTATTGAGCCGCTCTTCACTCTTGGCGAGTTCGAGTTGCTCGGTTCGCACCAGTTGGTGAACCGCTTGCAGGGCGGTCTCGATTTCGGTGGACTCGACTTCGTGAAGCTGAACCGCACGAGTGAGATCATCCGCCTCTTGGAGTTCGGTCTCCTGGCGCGTACGGACCGATTGGAGTTCCGATTCGTGGGAGAGCGACTTCTGCACTTGATCCGTGGCGAGTTGCTCGAGTTTGTGCAGCGCCGCTTCGAGACGGGTCACCTCCTCGGCCTGAGTGGCCAAGCGGTGCGTGGCTTCGGCCACTTGGGACGACCGCTGTTGAGCTTCGACTTCGATTTCATCCTGGCGACCGGAACGATTTTCTAAGGTGCGGGCCAGCATTGCCAACCGTTCGATGTCGGCGTCAATCGCCCGCTCGAATCGCACGACCTCGCTCCGGAGCTTTCGCAGCTCACTCTTCCGCGACAGGACAGCCCCCTCCGGCGGCGCGGCTCCCACAAACAACACCCCGTCGCCGGTGACGAGTTCCCCTTGCATCGTCACAAAGCGGCAACCTTGTCCCACCGTGGCCGCGAGTTGGATCGCCCGATCGAGGGTCGACACGATCCATGTGTCCGGCAGTAATCTGGCTGCCAGGCCGGTCGCTCTGGCAGTCTCAGTCACCAGTTGGTCAGCCCGCTGGATGACACCGGGTTCCTGGCTCAGGTCGGGCCACTCCCGCCCGTCAAGGCTGTAGACTTCTAACCAATCGGGGACTGAACCGATTCGCGATTGTCGCGCACGTGACTTGGACTTGAGTTCGATGAAACCGACGCGATCGAGGAGTTGTCCTTCGCCGCGATTGAGGTAATCGAGCAGTGGCCGCAACTGGTCGACGACCAAGATCTGTGTCCGATCACCGAGCGCTAACTCGACTAGCGGGGCTGTATCGAGCGAGGTATCGAGCAGGTCGCCGACCGTTCCGAGAATGTGTGACCAGGGGGCCTCGTCGAGTGTTTCAGCCCGGCGCAAGATCTCTCGAACGCCCAGTCCAATCCCCTCTTGGCGTCGTTCGAGGTCTTGCAACACTCCGAGTCGCGCCAGGGCCGCACTCCGCTTCTCGCGCAGTTCCGCTAACCGCCGCTCGGTCTGACCATGCTCGCTGAGAAGCGATGACCGCTCGGACCGGAGTAGTTCCAGTTCTTCGCGCGTTTGCTGGTTGGTCGAGTCGGCTTTCGTGAGCGCCATGCGGCGCAGCTCAAGTTCGGCTTGCGCTGCCGAAAGTTCCGCAAGCCGCTGGTCGATGCGACTCCGCGTTTGATCGAGCGCCTCGCAAGCGGATTGATGCTGGAGTTCGAGAGTGGCAATCCGTGTTGTGGCCGACTGCACACGCAGACCGAGTTCATCGCGTTGTTTGCGGCGTTCGCGGATGCGACCACGGGCCTCATCGAGTTCACCACGGAGAAACCCGAGTTCCTCGTCATGGCCGACGATGGCTTCCTTCTTCGTGGTGAAGCTCTGCTCAAAATCGGCGAGTCGGGTGCGGGTCTCTTCGATCTCGCGAGCTACGGACCCCGCGCGAAGGGTGAGTTCCAAGCGTTGTTTTCTGAGCCGATCGAGGTCAGCCTGCAACTCTCGCTGACGGAAGGTCTGATGCCGGATCGTCGCTTCCTGAGAAGCGATCCCTTCCCGGTTCGAGGCCGACTTTTTCTCCAAGTCACGCGTGCGAGATTCGATCGCGAGATGGTCAGCCTCGGACTGCTGCATCTGCTGTTCGAGAACCTCGACCTGCGCGGCGAGTTGCTCGGCCTTTTCGCGAGCTGTGGTTTCCGCAGTTCGCAGGGCTTCTAGTTCCACCGTCCAAATGCGAGCATCATCGGCAGCGAGTCCGGTCCAGAGTGTCTTGAGCTCGGCGGCGATCTCGCGGTACTTGGCAGCTTTGCTGGCTTGGCTCCGTGTGGAGTTCAGCTGGGCTTCGACCTCGTCGACGATGTCGGCCAGGCGTTGGAGGTTCTGATCGACCCGTTCGATCTTCTTCTGGGCCTCGATGCGTTTGGCTTTGAATCGCGAGATACCCGCAGCCTCTTCGAAGACCTGTCGCCGCGCAGCCGGATTTGATTGCAGGATCTGATCGACGCGGCCTTGTTCGATGATGCTATAAGCGGCTGTCCCCGCCCCGGTGCCGAGGAACAGGTCGCGGACATCCTTCAGGCGGACGACCTGCTTATTGATCAGATACTCGGAGTCACCGCTCCGATAGAGTCGCCGCCCGACTTGGACCTCGGTAGCCTCCATGGCGAAGAGCTTCGCCGAGTTATCGAACGTCAGCACCGCTTCCGAGAAGGCACTTGGCTTGCGGCCGGTCGAGCCGTTGAAGATGACATCGGTCATCTCCGTCCCGCGGAGGCTCTTGGGGCTTTGATCGCCCAACAGCCATTTAATCCCATCAACGACGTTACTCTTTCCACTTCCGTTCGGCCCGACGACGCACGTCACCCCGGCGGCGAATTCGAACACCGTTCGATCCGCGAAACTTTTGAATCCAAAGAGTTCGAGGGACTTGAGCATGGAACCCACACGGTTCGGTAGTGGGAAAGGCCTCCAGCCTGTCTGTCCACC